>DASUVU010000129.1:0-3474 GCA_036378815.1 Agromyces sp.
TCGCCCGCACCGCCACGCCGGTCTCCGAGGAGCTCGGCGCGCTCGCCCGCACGCCCGCCGAGATCCTGACCGGCGAACCGTTGCCGCCGTGGCCCGAGTGGTGGCGCTTCTTCACCGAGTGGCGTCCCGACCTGATCTGGGTGCTGGCGTGCGGGTTCGGCATCTTCTTCTACCTCGCCGGCGTGATCCGCCTGCGTCGGCGCGGAGACCGGTGGCCGATCTACCGCACGGTGCTCTGGGTCGGGGGCCTGTTGCTGCTCGCGTACATCACGTGCGGTGGCGTCAACGTGTACGAGAAGTACCTGTTCTCGGCGCACATGACGGCGCACATGTCGCTGACCATGGCCGTGCCCGTGCTCCTCGTGCCGGGTGCGCCGGTCACGCTCGCGGCGCGGGCGATCCATCCTCGGAAGGACGGATCGCGCGGGGGCCGGGAATGGATCCTGCTCGCAGTGCACTCGAGGTTCGCCGGGATCATCTCGAACCCGATCGTCGCGGCCGCGCTCTTCGTGGGGTCGCTGTGGGTGTTCTACTACTCGCCGCTGTTCCGCTGGACGATGGTCGACCACATCGGGCACGAGTGGATGATCGTGCACTTCCTGATCACCGGCTACCTCTTCGTGCAGTCGCTGATCGGCATCGATCCGGTGCCGTACCGGCTGCCCTACCCGTTCAGGCTGCTGCTGCTGCTCGGAACCATGGCGTTCCACGCGTTCTTCGGGCTCGCCATCATGTCGAGCACCGGGCTCTTCCTCGCCGACTGGTACGGCGCGATGGGCTGGGGCACCGACGCGCTCGCCGACCAGCAGGTCGGCGGTGGCATCACCTGGTCGATCGGCGAGCTCCCGACGCTCGCGCTCGCCATCACCGTGGCCGTGCAGTGGGCCCGCAGCGACGAGAAGGAGTCGAAGCGGCGCGACCGTCATGCCGAGCGCACGGGCGACGCCGAGCTCGAGGAGTACAACGCCCGGCTCGCCGCGATCGCCCAGCACGACCGGCAGGGGTGAGCGGCGCGCTCACTTCAGCTGGATCGCGATGCTGCCGTCGGGCCTGATCGACGCGGTGAGGGAGAGGGTGAACGGTCGGTCCTCCTCGACCTGCGAGAACTCGCCGTCGAAGAGCGACTGCACCTCCACCGAGATGTGCGCGACGCCCTCGGTAGGCGGCATCTCGAACGCCGTCTCGCCCGGCACGAGCGTGACGACCGGCGAGGTGACGATGGTCCACACCGGAGGGCTGACGACCCGATCGTCGATCTGGATGCCGAATGGGCATCCGGCGGGCTGCAGTACCTGCTGGTCGGCGCACGCCTGCAGGTACTCGTCGACCTTCAGCTGCACGCGCTGGACGAACGTGGTTGTGGGCACCGAGTCGATCGTGACCGCTGCGCGTGCGGCCGGTTCGACGACCACCTCGGTCGGCACCGCCTCCAGCAGGTCGGACGTGTAGCCGAACTCGTACACGGCCGGCGCGATCACGAGGTACGGCGCGACCTGCGTGAACGCCGTGAGCTCGTCGCCCGTCTTGTTCGCGCGGGTGTCGAGCGTGAGCGTGCCGACCGTGAAGAGCGGGTTGTGCGCTGCCGTCACGTCGACGACCGCGATGGGACTGACGGCGAATTCCCACCGATGCAGGAGTCCGTACAGGGGCTCGATGGGGCGGACGTCGAAGGTCGTCTCGACGATCGAGGCCTCGAGGCGGTAGCTCGCCGTCACCGAGTGCGATCCGTCGGGGTTCGCGACGTCGTTCACGATGCGCACGTCATCGGGGCCCGAGGCGATCACATCGGAGCGGAACATGGCGGTCGAGACATCCTCGGAAAGGCCGAGCGCCGCGAGCTCACCCGCGTCGAGGGCGACGCCGGGCGTGGTCGAGGCGGTGGCGATGTCGTCGTCGGCGATCGCCTCGAGATAGCGCTCGACGAAGGTCGACGCGCCGTAGATGGTCTGGTTGAGCCCTCCGAGGGCCGCGAGGAACGCTCCGACGAGGAGCATGGCGAGGAGCACCCAGCCCATGACGGACATCGGCGACAGCCGGCCCCCAGGCACCCCTGTAGCGTTCACCCGCCCAAGTCTAGGTGGGCCTGCTCACAGGGCCGGGCGAGCTGTCCCCAGCCCGGCGGCGGCCCTGCGCCGCGAGCCCTGAGCGCGGTTACAGTGGGAGCGCGCCCGGAGCGGCGCCATCGCCGCGGGGCCCGCTCGCGGCATCCGCTCGCCAGTCGAAGGCAACATCGTGCAGAACGTGACCCTCACCCGTGAACAGGCCGCCGTGTTCCAGGCCATCGAGGGCACGCGCGAGCACGTATTCGTCACCGGCCGCGCCGGCACCGGCAAGTCGACGCTGCTGAACCACCTGAACTGGCACACGAACAAGCAGATCGTCATCTGCGCGCCGACCGGCGTGGCCGCCCTCAACGTCGGTGGGCAGACCATCCACTCGCTGTTCCGGCTGCCGATCGGAGTCATCGCCGACCAGCGGATCGAGCAGAACGACGCCGTCCGCAAGATCCTGAACGCCATGGACACGCTGGTGATCGACGAGGTGTCGATGGTCAACGCCGACCTCATGGACGCGATGGACCGCTCGCTCCGTCAGGCCCGCCAGCGGCCGCATGAGCCCTTCGGCGGTGCCCAGGTCGTGCTCTTCGGCGACCCGTACCAGCTGGCGCCCGTGCCCGGCGATCTCGACGAGCGACGGTACTTCGCCGACTCCTACGAGTCCATGTGGTTCTTCGACGCCCGCGTCTGGAACGAGACCGACCTGCGCATCTTCGAGCTCGGCGAGGTGCACCGGCAGCACGACGACGAGTTCAAGGTCATGCTGAACGCCGTGCGGCACGGGCGCGTGACGGCCGAGATCGCGGGCGTGCTGAACGACGTCGGTGCGCGGCGGCCGCTGCCCGAGCAGGGCGCCATCACGCTCGCCACGCGCAACGACATGGTCAACCGCATCAATGCGACGCAGCTGCATCGGCTGCCGGGTCACTCGCAGCCCAATGAGGCCGATGTCAACGGCGACTTCGGCGGCCGGGCGTTCCCCGCCGACGAACGACTCGAGCTGAAGGTCGGGGCGCAGGTCATGTTCCTCCGCAACGACACGGCTATCGGGCCCGAGGGGCAGCGGTGGGTGAACGGCACGATCGGCACGGTGACGTCACTGCAACGCGAGGTGCGCGTCGAGATCGACGGCGAGGAGCACGAGGTCGCGCCCGTGACGTGGGAGAAGTACAAGTACGACTGGGACCCGGTTCGCAAGAAGCTCGAGCGCCAGGTCGTCGCCGAGTTCACCCAGTTCCCGCTGCGACTCGCCTGGGCGGTGACGATACACAAGTCGCAGGGGGCGACGTACGACTCGGCGATCGTCGATCTCGGCCCGCGAGTGTTCAGTCCAGGCCAGACGTATGTCGCGCTCAGCCGGCTCACCGCGCTCGACGGGCTCTACCTCAGTCGGCCGCTGCGCCCGAGCGACATCATG
>DASUVU010000130.1:0-12859 GCA_036378815.1 Agromyces sp.
TGGGCGGATCCGGGTCGCTCGTGACGTCGCGAGATCGCGGTCAGAGGTTCTGCCCGATGTCCCAGAGCCGGTCGGGCCGACCGTCGATGGCCTCCGACACCGCGAGCGCCTGGTCGTCGGACAGCGAGGCGACGTAGTCGACCACCCCGCGCCCGACGCCGAGCTGCATGACCTCGCTCGCGTCGGGGATCGGCACGCCCGCGGGCCGCGCGGCGCGCACGCGCGCGTAGCCGTCGGTGGCGAGCTCGACGAGCTCCTTGAGACGCTGCGGCACGCGGTGCCCGTCGTAGTCGTCGGTGATCCACGCCGAGAGGCCCTTCACCGCTCGCGTGAGTGCCCGGCTCAGCCCGCGCTGATACATCACGATGTCGGCGCGTTCGAGGATGAAGTGACGGTGCACGAACTTGAGGACCTCGACCTCGTGCCACGCGAGCCGATCGAGGGTGACGAGGCCCGTGCGGGCCTCGCCGGCCGGGGCCGGGACGACCGAGCCCTGCAGGTGGCTGATCCAGCGGTTCGTGAACGACGAGAGTGCCCGCTCAGATGCGATGGAACCGTCGAAGGGGATCGCGAGGAGGCCGTCGACCAGGTCGTCCGCGACGATGTCGACGGCCTCGGCGAACGCATCGTCGTCGGCCACCCACGCGTCGTTGCGGAGGAACTTGCGCCGGAGGCCCTCGAGCGCGGCGCCCGGCGGCGCCGAACGCAGTAGCAGCGCCTCGTCGTCGATCCGGCGGAGCTCGCGAGACCCGTCGACCCACCCCCGGAACTCCCGCGCCACTGCTCCCTGGCTGAGCAGGCCCGCACGGTAGAAGTCGTCGACGTCGTGGATCGAGTACGCGACGTCGTCGGCGATGTCCATGACGGAGCACTCGAGGGACTGCTCGAACTCGGGCAGTCCGGTGCGGGCCTCCGTGAGATCGACCGCGTCGAGGTCGTAGGCGGAGAACTTCACGACGTCGACACCCCCAGCGACGCGGCGCATCCCACGTGGCAGCGCGCCGGGGCCGACGCCCCGGACGTCGACGAACCGGGTCCACGGGTACTTCGCGACGGCCGCCCGCACCGCAGCCGTGAGGTTGAGTCCGTGCGGGGCGTTCTCGGTAACGTCGAGCGCGGAGATGATGCGGTACGTCTGCGCGTTGCCCTCGAACCCGTCGGCCAGGCCGAGCGTCTCGCGGGCGAGCCGGTCGAGCACCCGCTCGCCGAGGTGCCCGAAGGGCGGGTGTCCGAAGTCGTGCGCGCTCGCCGCGGCCTGCACCACGACGGCGTCGCAGCCGTGCTCGGCGGCGAGCGCGTGCGCGGGGGATGCGGCATCCGTCAGTGTCACGGCGATCGCGCGCGCGACGGCCGTCACCTTGATCGAGTGCGTGAGCCGATTGTGGATCAGCGGCCCGGCCTGCGGCTGCGCGATCACCTGCGTGACCGCGGACAGCCGTGAGAAGTACGGCGAGAACCGGATGCGCTCGAGGTCCAGGCGGAACTGCGAATGCTCGCCCGTGACCTCGACGCTCGAGCGCGGTTCCGTGACGCGTCGAGCGGCCCGCCCGGCCGGCATCCGATTCGTCAGGCCCGCGCCTCCTTGAGCTCCCGACCGTGCACCGTGAGGGCGTAGATCACGAGCAGGTCGATCGCGAGCACGATCAAGGACCACCACGGCTGCACGGGAATCAGGAAGAGCTGCCCGATCGCGTTGAGGATCACGAGGATGATCGCCACGACCCGGGCCCAGGTGGCGCCGTAGAGGAGCGCGAGACCGACGACGACCAGCAGGACGCCGCTGATCAGATGCCACCATCCCCAGCCCTGGATGTCCAAGACGAACAGGGCGCCATTCGGGGTCGCGAGGTACGCGCTGTCGGCCTGGAGGAGCGCGATGAACCCGTACAGCACGTCGAAGCCACCCGCGATGATCAGCATGATCGCCGCGAACACTCCCCATCCGACCCATCCGGTCACTCGCGTGTCGCTCATTTCGCCAACCCCTCGTCGTCGGTTGCGCGCCGGGCGAGCGCCGCGGCACGTCTCGAACGTAACGCTAGGAAGGCGACGGATGCCGCAGCATCACCCGGATCGCATGAAATCCGCCGCGGGCGGTCGACCGACCCACCCGAATCGCGCGGCGCTCGCCGCGGCATCCGCCCAGCTTTACTCTCCCTGCGGCGTCGCATACACTTGCTGAGGTTGTTGAAGTCAGCCAAGCTTGTCTGCGCCTATTTTCGGGCTGAATCCCTGAAGAACGTGGTCGACTTGTGCTGTCCAGACACCGTGGAATCCCGTTCGGGAGTCCATAGGGCGGTGGCTCAATTGGTAGAGCAGCGGTCTCCAAAACCGCAGGTTGCAGGTTCGAGTCCTGTCCGCCCTGCGAGCCGGCAGTGATTGCCGGCCCATCGAAAGGTGTACAGGTGGCACGGAAGATCGTCGACGAACCCAGCGAGGATGTCGTCGCCAACGCGAAGCGCGACCGCGCTGCGCGTCGGAACCCCTTCGCGAGGATCGCCCTGTTCATCCGGCAGGTCATCGCCGAGTTGAAGAAGGTCGTCACACCCACCCGCCGTGAGCTGTTCAACTTCACGGCCGTGGTGCTCGTGTTCGTCATCATCATGATGGCGATCGTGTGGGGTCTCGACCAGGTCTTCAGTGCGACGGTGCTGTTCGTCTTCGGAACGCCCACGGGCTGATCCGGGCCGATCGGCCCGATGGTCCGCGTCGCCGGAGGCGCACGAAGCAAAGGAATCGAGAGAAGTGTCAAAGTACGAGCGCGACGACGTCGACTGGGCCACTGCGGCAGAGCAGTCGTCCGAGGTCGACGAGGCCCAGGAGGGTGACACCGCCGAGCACGACGAGGAGTCGGTGGAGCCCGCCGAGCAGCGTGCGGTGCACGTCGTCGACGATGAGGGCAACGACGTCGACCTCGACGCCGTGCTCGACGCGATGGCCGAGGCATCCGACCCCGAGGCCGACGCGGTGATCGACGACGCCCTCGACATCGACTCCGCCGACGAGGCCGAGGCGGCCTTCGAAGCCGTGGTCGAAGAGGAGGACACGGTCACCGACCCGTACGAGGAGTTCCGCACCGAGCTGCGCTTCCTCCCGGGCAAGTGGTACGTGATCCACTCCTACGCCGGCTTCGAACGCCGCGTGAAGGCGAACATCGAGCAGCGCCGCGAGTCGATGGCCATGGCCGACTACATCTACCAGGTCGAAGTGCCGATGGAAGACGTCGTCGAGATCAAGAACGGCCAGCGCAAGATGGTCACTCGCGTGCGCATCCCCGGTTACGTGCTCGTGCGCATGGACCTCAACGAGGAGAGCTGGTCGGTCATCCGCCACACTCCCGGCGTCACCGGGTTCGTCGGCAACGCGCACAACCCGACCCCCCTCCGTTTCGAGGAGGCCTTCGGCATGCTGAAGAGCCTCGTCGAGATCAAGGACGTCGCTCCCGCCAAGGGCGCGAAGGCCGGAGCCGGCGCCGGCGCAACGCGTGCCATCCCCGCCGAGGTCGACTTCGAGATCGGCGAGACGATCACCATCAAGGACGGCTCCTTCGCGGGCCTGCCCGGCACGATCAACGAGATCAAGCCCGAGAGCGGCAAGCTCACGGTGCTCGTCTCGCTGTTCGAGCGCGAGACGCCCGTCGAGCTCAGCTTCGATCAGGTCACCAAGCTCTAGCAGACCCTCAGAACCCACGCAGCGACCCTCCGGTATACTCGGTGAGTTGTGCTGCGCCAAGCACACCGACCACCGCAGCCCGGATCCGCCGGACCTTGCGGGAGAGTGCCCCGATCGGGGCGTTCGAACAGAAAGAGAGAAATCATGGCACCGAAGAAGAAGGTCACTGGTCTGATCAAGCTTCAGATCAAGGCCGGCGCCGCGAACCCGGCCCCGCCCATCGGCCCGGCCCTGGGTCAGCACGGCGTGAACATCATGGAGTTCTGCAAGGCGTACAACGCGCAGACCGAGTCGCAGCGCGGCAACGTGATCCCCGTCGAGATCACGGTCTACGAAGACCGCTCGTTCACCTTCATCCTGAAGACCCCGCCCGCCGCCGAGCTCATCAAGAAGGCCGCCGGCGTCGCCAAGGGCTCGGGCGTCCCGCACACCACCAAGGTCGGCAAGCTGACCCAGGCGCAGGTGCGCGAGATCGCCGAGGCGAAGATGGTCGACCTCAACGCCAACGATGTCGAGGCTGCCTCGAAGATCATCGCCGGCACCGCCCGCTCGATGGGCATCACGGTCGAGTAATCGGTCGCTGCGGGTCGAGGAGCGCGAAGCGCGCCTCGAGACCTCAGACGGATGCCGCGGCATCCGACACCCAGACCTCACATCTCGTGGCAGCGCCCGCCAGGCGCAGACGACCACACTCTCTCGAGGAGAATCAACATGGCACAGAAGTCCAAGGCCTACCGGGCCGCGGCCGAGAAGATCGAGGCCGGCAAGTACTACACCCCGTCCGACGCCGTTGCGCTGGCGAAGGAGACCGGCTCGGCGAAGTACGACTCGACCGTCGAGGTCGCGCTGAAGCTCGGCGTCGACCCCCGCAAGGCCGACCAGATGGTGCGCGGCACCGTCATCCTCCCGCACGGCACCGGCAAGACCGCCCGCGTCATCGTCTTCGCGACCGGCCCCGCGGCCGAGGCCGCGATCGCCGCGGGCGCCGACGAGGTCGGCGGCGCCGAGCTCATCGAGAAGGTCGCCGGCGGTTACACCGCGTTCGACGCGGCCGTCGCCACGCCCGAGCTCATGGGCCAGGTGGGTCGTCTCGGCAAGGTGCTCGGCCCCCGCGGCCTCATGCCGAACCCCAAGACCGGCACCGTGACCCCGAACCCGGCCAAGGCCGTCGAGGACATCAAGGGCGGCAAGATCGAGTTCCGCGTCGACAAGCACGCCAACGTGCACTTCGTCGTCGGCAAGGCGTCGTTCTCGCACGACCAGCTCAACGACAACCTCAACGCCGCCCTCGAGGAGGTCGTGCGTCTCAAGCCGTCGAGCGCCAAGGGCCGCTACATCCAGAAGGGCGCCGTGTCGACCACGTTCGGCCCCGGCATCCCGCTGGACGTCAACGCCATCTAGTCGATCTGCTGGTCGAGGACGCGAAGCGCGCCCTCGGATCCCGGAGGGCCCGCCAGTCGTGTACTGGCGGGCCCTTCGTCGTCTCGGATCGAGACGTCGCGAATGCAGGGTGCCACCATGCATCCGCGACTTCTCGATCGGGCCGGACCCCGACCTCACGTCTCGGGCGCGGGTCGAACCGCGACCCCGAGTCCGGCGCAGATCAGCTCGGCGAGCGCCCGGAGATCGGGCGTGGCGGCGTCGTCGGACTCGTCCGCGTGGCCGTGGTCGGTGTGCGGCCGGATCGTCAGGATCGCCATCCACGCCGCGGCGGCCGCGTGCAGGGCGCGCGAGGTGATGGGGCCCAGCACGCTGCCGCGGAGCACGCGCTCGACGATCGCCTGCACCTGTCCCCGGTGTTCCCGCAGGCGTGCGGTCACTTCCGGGTGGGTGCGCTGCTCGCGCCAGACGATGACGCGGAGCACGGCGGAATCGGCCTGGATCTGCGACAGCGTGTCCGACACCTTCAGCAGCGCGAGCACCGGATCGCCGGGTTCGATCAGCGCATTCGCGTCGATGGGCCCGAGGTCGAGCCGTTCCGAGACGAGTGCGCGCAGGAGCTCGGACTTCGTCGGGAAGTAGTAGAACAGCAGTCCCTTCGGCACTGCCGCCAGCTCGGCGATGCTCGAGGTCGACGTGGCGTCGAACCCGCGTTCGGCGAACAACCGCTCGGCGGCGTCGAGGATGCGCTCACGCGTAGCGGGCGGATCCGTCACGGCGTGCTCCCAACGTTCTCGGGGACGGCAGCGGAAACTGCCGTCCCCGCTCGCGGCGATGGGTCAGTGCGGGATCGCGTCCTGGTGCGCTCGCATCGCGGGACGGATGGCGAGTGCGGCGACGATGACCACGATCGCTCCGCCGATCCACGAGATCCACGCGGGACCGAAGGTCATCGGGTCCGCGTAGCCGCCGACCCACGGCGAGATGATCAGCAGCAGGCCGAGCGCCCCCTGCACGTACTCCATGGCGACCATGCCCGGTCTCCAGAGGTTCACGAGGCCCGAGACGATCAGCAGGACGCCGAGCGTGACCATGATGGCGACCGATGCGCCCATCGCGGGCATGAACAACGCCGAAAGCGCGACGATCACGCCGATGGCGACCGCCACCCAGTCCTCCCATCGTGTCCACATCTTCATAGCAACCAACCTCCTTCGAGTCGGTGGCTCCCAGTTCGGGGGGTTGCTTTCACGGTAGAACTGATTGACCGCCCGGTCAATACCCTCCACGAGCGCGGCAATTCGAGGAGCGGGGTCACCTCCGGTTGCTTGCGGCCCGATGGGGTCGGCGGTACGTTTCGCGGAGGATGACGGGCGCCGCCTGCCCGGCCCGAGAGGCGCGTGCCCGCCGAGGGAGCGACATGACCTCGTCCGGCGCACTCGAGCTCGGCCGAACCGCCGCGGTCGAACGGCGATGGGCTGACGCGTACGAGCGGCTCATCCGGGCGGATGCCGAGGCCGAGTCATCACAGGAGCCGCTCCCAGCCGCCGACCTCGAGCTGCTGGCGACCGTCACGACGCTGTGCGGCAGAGGTCCCGAGGCGGTGGAGATCCTGACGCGGGCCCACGAGGCCTACCTCCACGAGGACGACCAGGTCGGTGCCATTCGGACCGCCGGATGGATCGCCATCGGGTTGGTCCAGCTCGGCGAGCTGGCGCGCGGCGGCGGCTGGGTTGCACGAGGCCAGCACCTCGCCGAGGAGCTGACGGAGCCGAGTTCCGTCGTGGGTCTCGTCGAGGTGACACCGACCCTCCTGAAGATGTTCGCCGGCGACATCGCCGAGGCCACGAGCGCGTTCGAGCAGATCGGGACGATCGCGGCGCGCTTCCGCGACCGCGAGCTCGGCGCACTGGCCTCCTTCGGGCTGGGACAGTGCCTGCTCGCCGCCGGATCCAGCGGCCCCGGCTTCGCCCGACTCGATGAGGCGATGGTGGCGGTGACCGCCGGCGAGGTCTCGCCCATCCCGTCGGGCATCATCTACTGCGGGGTCGTCGGCGCCTGTCACATGGCCTTCGATCTCCGGCGGGCGCTCGAGTGGACGGCGGCCCTCGATCGCTGGTGCCGGGCACAGTCGCAGCTCGTCGCGTTCACCGGGCAGTGCCATGCGCACCGGGCGGCCCTGTTCCTGGTGCACGGTGCATGGGACGAGGCATCGACCGCCGTCGAGCTGGCCGGTGCACGACTCCGAGCGGGAGACTTCGACGCGGCATTCGGCGCGAACTACCAGCGCGCAGAACTGCATCGGCTGCGCGGCGAGTTCCGCGCGGCCGAGGAGCATTATCGGCGGGCGGGCGAGACCCCGTGGGAACCCCAACCCGGTCTCGCCCTGCTGCACCTGGCCGAAGGCAACGCGCCGCTCGCGCAGTCCATGATCCAGCGCAGTGCTGGCGGGAGCGATGAGGGAACGCGCCGGAGCCTGCTCCCCGCGGTCGTCGAGATCGCGATCGCCGCGGGCGATCTCGGCACAGCTCGTCAGGCTGCTGACGAGCTCGGGGCGCTCAGCGCAGCCGCGCCCACGCCGATGCTGACGGCCCTGGCCGCCTTCGCCGCCGGCCAGGTGCTCCTCTCGGAGGGCGATGCCCCCGCTGCATTCACGAAGCTGCGCGATGCGCTGACCGCGTGGCGCTCGCTCGACGCCCCGTACCATACGGCACGTTGCCGCGTGCTCATGGGCCGAGCCCTCCAGGCGCTCGGCGACGACGCCGCGGCAACCGTCGAATTCGATTCGGCTCGCGCGACGTTCGCAGAACTCGGTGCTGCGCCCGCCCTCGCCGAGCTCGACGCCCTCGCGGGCGGCCATCGGGCCGGGCCACTCACCGAGCGCGAGGTCGAGGTGCTGCGCCTCGTCTCGACCGGGCTCACGAACCGGGATGTCGCCGCGAGGCTCTCGCTCAGCGAGAAGACGGTCGCACGCCACCTCAGCAACATCTTCGGCAAGCTGGGCATCTCGTCGCGGGCGGCGGCGACCGCGTACGCCTACGAGCACCGGCTCGTCTGAGCCCACGAGCGCGAGAGCGCGGGCGGCATCTACATACAATGACCCATCCGGCCGGATCCGGAAGATGGGCGGTTCAGTCGACGCGGACGTGCGGATGCCGCGCCTACCGTTCTGGTCATGGACATCCCGATCGTCGCCGGCATGATCTCGACTGTTGTCTTCGCGGTCAGCAATCTGCCGATGCTGCGCAAGGCGCTGCGCACCAGGGATGTCTCCTCGTACAGCCTCTCGAGCATCGCCATGATCAACGGAGCGAACGCCGTGTACTCGCTCTACGTGTTCAGCCTGCCGATCGGTCCGATCTGGGCGCTGCACACGTTCTACGTGATCTCGTGCGCCATCATGCTCGTGCTCTGCGTGCGCACCCGCCTCGCAGCATCGCAGGGGACCCGGACGGATGTCCCGTCACTGCGTGATGCGGAATCCGACCTCACCGACCGCATCGACGTCATCGAGCTCGACGTCGGTCACCAGGGCGCCGCGCGGGCCGCGTGACAACCAGTGCACCATCTCCTGCACGGATGCCTCGTCGCCCTCGATCTCGGCCTCGACCGCGCCGTCGGAACGGTTGCGTACCCAGCCCGCCACGCCGAGCCGATCGGCCTCGAGCCGCGCTGAGTATCGGAATCCGACGCCCTGGACGCCGCCGTGCACCACCACCCGCCTGCGGATCATCCCTCCAGCGTACGATGACCAGTGCCGGCGCCATGCGTGAGCGGTGGCGTCGGGCAAGGAGCGACATGATCTCGTCCAGCGCACTCGACGCGGGCCGCGAGGCCGCGGCCGAACGACGCTGGGCCGCTGCGTACGAGTTGCTCGGCCGAGCTGACGCGACGGAGGTGCTCGCGGCATCCGACTTGGAGCTGCTCTCGACGGTCGCGCTCCTTCGCGGAGAACCGTCGGCCTCGGTCGACGCGCTGTCGCGGGCGTACGAGGCCCATCTCAGCAACGAGGACAGGGGCGAGGCTGCACGCACGGCGGGCCGGCTCGCCCTCTACCTCATCGAGCTCGGGGATTTCTCGCGCAGCGTCGTGTGGGCCGCGCGCGCGATGCGGCTCGTGAACGCGATGGCGGACCCGGGCGCCCTCGCGGGGTTCGTGCGGTTGGGGCCGGCCGTGGCGCAGCTGGGCAGCGGAAATCCGGCGGAGGCGAGACAGGAGTTCGAGGACGTGCTCGCGCTCGCGGAGCGCCACGGCGACGCTGAGATCGCTTCGTCCGCATTGCTCGGTCTGGGCAAGGCGCTGATCGAGGTCGGAGCCATCGCAGAGGGGTTCGAGTGCTTCGACCGTGCCATGACGGCGGTTGCGGCCGGCGACGTCGCACCCGTATCGGTCGGCGTGATCTCGTGCGCGTTGATCTCCGACGCGGTGATGGCGTTCGACTTGGAACGCGCCGCCGAATGGACGACCGTGCTCGATCGATGGTGCCGAGGGCAGCCCGAACTCATCACGTTCAGCGGGCAGTGCCATGCGCTGAGGGCGTCGCTGCTCCTGATTCGTGGCGCATGGGCAGAGGCGTCGGCCGTGGCAGAGCTGGCGCTGTCGCGCTTCCGCGCGGGCGACTACCGGGCCGTCTGGGGTGCGCCCTACCAGCTCGCCGAGCTCGGGCGGCTCCGCGGCGCCTTCCACTCCGCCGAGGAGAACTATCGCCGCGCGGGCGAATCGGGGTGGGAACCGCAACCCGGCCTGGCACTGCTCCACCTCGCCGTCGGGAGGACGCAGTACGCACAAGACGAGATCCGACGCACCGTCGCGGGATCCGATCCGTTCACTCGTCGCTTCCTGCTGCCCGCCCTCGTCGAGATCGAGGTCGCAGCGGGTGATCTCGACGCAGCTCGTCGAGCCGTTGCAGAGCTTCGCGAGTCGAGCCGGTCTCTGCCGACGCCCATGCTCGACGCGACCGTCGCCGCCGCGGAGGCGCGGGTGCAGCTCGCCGGGGGAGGCCCGTTGGCCGGACTCCGTGCCGCCCGCGCAGCCGTCGCCGCGTGGGACGTGGTCGGGGCATCCTACGAAACGGCACGGATGAGGGTTCTGGCGGGTCGCGCCCTGCTGGAGCTCAGCGAACGCGACGCTGCAGAGACCGAATTCCAGGTCGCGCGCCAGGTCTTCGCGGCGCTCGGGGCGGATCCGGCCGTCGCCGAGTTGGACGGCCTCTCGGGTGACCGGCGTGCCGGGGTGCTCACGCCGCGCGAGGTCGAGGTACTGCGACTGGTGTCCACCGGGCTCACGAATCGCGCGATCGGGACGAGGCTCTCGCTCAGCGAGAAGACCGTCGCACGCCATCTCAGCAACATCTTCGGCAAGCTCGGCATCTCGTCGCGGTCGGCGGCGACCGCCTACGCGTACGAGAACGGGCTCGTCTGAGGTCGGACACCGCGCGGCCCGGGCGTACGATGTGTCCCCATGGGGGACCTGGCCGACTACATCGCCCGACTCGACGAGCCCGAGAAGGGCATCATCGAGCAGATCCGGGCGCGAGCGATCACGCTCGTGCCCGATGCCGTGGAGGGCATGAGCTACGGCATGCCCGCCCTGCGCTATCGCGACTCGCCCCTCGTCAGCGTGATGTCGGCGAAGGGTCACATCGGTCTGTATCCGTTCAGCCCGGCGGTCGTCTCGGCCGTCGCCGATGAGCTCGACGGCTACTCGTGGTCGAAGGGCACGATCCGGTTCACGCCCGAGCACACGCTGCCCGACTCGCTCGTCGACCGCATCATCCTGCTCCGTCGCGACGAGATCGACGACGCGAAACGGCGCTGATCGGCCGACGCCGGCCCCGACTCAGTGCGCTGCGGTCACGCAGGCGGCGGCCACGACGAGGTCCTCCCAGCCCATGCCGACGCTCTTGAACACTCGCGGTCGAGTGCGGTCGACGGATGCCGCGCCGCGCACCATCTCCGCGAGGGGCACCAGCCCGGCGGCATCCATGTGCCCCTCCTCGATCGCCATGACGACGTCCCCGGCCTCGCGGAGCGCCGTCGCGACGTCTTCGACGACGACCTGGGAGCGACCGACGAGCTCGCCGTCGAGTTCGCGTCGGTCGCGCTCGTGCGAACCGACGGCGACGACGAACGCGTCATCGCCCACGAGGGCGCCGTCGAACACCGGCTCCGACGCGGTGGTCGCGCACACGATGATCGTGGCCTCGGCAACGGCGCTTGTGGAACCGGCCCTGGCGGCGACACCCTCGGTGCGGAGGCGCTCGGCGAGCTCCTCGGCGCGCGCAGCGGACCGCCCGGTGATGACGACGTCGGCGAGTTCCCGCACCGCCGCGAGCGCGTGCACGTGGCCCCACGCCTGCGGCCCTGAGCCGAAGACGACGACACGGGCTGGTCCCGACGGTGCGAGGTGCCGGGCCGCGACCGCGGAGAGCGCCGGTGTGCGGAGCGTGGTGAGCGCGCTGCCGTCGAGGAGCGCGCGAGGCGTCAGGGTCTCGGCGTCGCAGAGCAGGTAGACGGCCTGGATGCGCGGCAGGTCGCGTTCGGGGTTCCCGGGTGCGACGGTGAGCACCTTGACGCCGGCAACCCCCGGACCCTGCGATGGCATGAGGAGGAACTCGCCGTGATCCAGCGGCACTGAGATGCGCGCCGGGTCCGCGGCGGGGTCGAGGCCGTCGGCGAGCGCCGCTTCGAGCGCGTCGACCGCCGCGGCGAAGCCGGTGGACAGGACTCGGTCAGCGTCGACCCAGGGGAGGCCGGCCGTCATGTCCTGTCCACCGATCGCGTCAGCCGATTCGGATCAGCTTCTTGTTCACGAATTCGTCGGCGCCCAGGCGGCCCATCTCCCGGCCGGTGCCCGATCGCTTGACGCCGCCGAACGGCAGCTCGGCGCCGTCCATGAGCACGCCGTTCACGAAGACCATTCCGGCCTCGATCCGGTCGGCCACGCGCATCGCCTGGTCGTTGTCGGTCGTGAACACGTACGAACCGAGTCCGAACGGAATGTCGTTCGCGAGCTGCACCGCTTCGGCCTCGTCCTTCGCGCGGTAGACCTGGGCGACCGGGCCGAAGAACTCCTCCTTCGATGCGGGGTTCTCGGGGGCGACATCCGTCAGCACCGTCGTCTGGAAGAACGCACCGTCGCGCTGGCCACCGTGCACGAGGGTCGCGCCGTGCTCCACCGCGCGCTTCACCTGCTCGTCGAGGTTCTCGGCCGCCTTCAGCGACGAGAGCGGGCCGAGCGCGCTGTCTGCCGAGGTCGGGTCGGTCGCCTCGACCTCGGCGAGCTTCGCCGTGAACTTCTCGAGGAACGGCTCGTAGTACTCGTCGGCGACGATGAAGCGCTTCGCGGCGTTGCACGACTGCCCGCTGTTGTCGAGGCGCGCATCGACCGCGGCCTGCACGGCCGAGTCGAGGTCGTTCGTCGAGAGCAGGATGAAGGGGTCGGACCCGCCGAGCTCGAGCACGACCTTCTTCAGGTGACGGCCGGCGACCTCGGCGACGGCGGCGCCGGCCCGCTCGGAGCCCGTGAGCGACACGCCCTGCACGCGCGGATCGGCGATGACGGTCGCGATCTGGTCGTGCGACGCGTAGATGTTGACGTACGCCCCCTCGGGGAAGCCCGCGTCGAGGAAGATCTGCTGCATCGCGGCGGCCGATTCGGGGCACTGCTCGGCGTGCTTCAGCAGGATGGTGTTGCCGATGATCAGGTTCGGGCCGGCGAACCGTGCGACCTGGTAGTACGGGAAGTTCCACGGCATGACCCCGAGGAGCACGCCGAGCGACGAGCGACGGATGACCGCCGTGCCCTC
>DASUVU010000131.1:0-3748 GCA_036378815.1 Agromyces sp.
GACCTGGACACCGCATGGCAGCTGATGACCGCCGACTACCAGGAGAATCACGTCGGCGGGCGAGAGGCGTACGGGGCCTTCTGGGGCGACGTCGCCGCGGTCGAGGTCACCGACGTGATCGCCGTCGCTCCCGACGCGGGCCAGGCGACGCTGACCTACACCTTCAGCGACGGCAGCGTCGTGCAGGAGGTGACGGCGTACCGACTCGTCGACGAGGGCGGCGTGCTCAAGATCGCGGCAACCGAAGTGCTGAGCAGCGTCGCGCTGTGACGCGCCCGCCGGTACGCCCAAGCGTCACATCCGTTCGTCGGACTCCTGGTCCGTCGCGCCGAGACGGTCGAGCAGGTCGACGGCGGCGAGCGCGTACTCGCTGATCCAGCGGTCGTGGATGCGCTTGATCGGGAGCGGCGCGAGCGCGAGATGGCGTTCGCGGCCGATCCTGCGACCGGTCACCAGATCGGCGCGTTCCAGCACGCGAAGATGCTGTAGCACCGTCGTGCGGTCGAGCTCGGGAAACCGGGCGCACAGCTCGCCGGTCGTGCACGACGACACCTTCAGCACGTCGAGCATGCGCCGACGTGTGTCGGACGCCAACGCCTTGAACACGCGGTCGTCACTCGATCGCTTGTCAGCGGCATCCGACATGTTGTAAATTTATCACATGAATGAAGCAGGCCAGCTGACTGAGCTCTCCTTCACCGTCTCGGGTCGCGTCTCGCGACCCTGCGCCGAGGTGTACGAGGCGGTCGCCGATCCCGCGCAGCTCTCGCGGTACTTCGCCACCGGCGGTGCCCGTGGGCGTCTCGAGCCCGGCGCCGAGGTCACGTGGGACTTCCACGACTTCCCGGGGCGGTTCCCCGTCACGGTCGTCGAGGCGCAACCGCCCAGGCGACTGGTGGTCCAGTGGCAGGGCACTGCGACGGTCGACGAGAACGGCACGACCACGACGACGTTCGAGTTCGAGCCCATCGACGGTGATACCCGAACGCTCGTGACGATCACCGAATCGGCCTGGCGCGCCACCGCCGAGGGGGCGGCCACCGCGTTCGGCAACTGCGAAGGCTGGACCGGCATGCTCGCCGCCCTCAAGGTGTGGCTCGAGCACGGCATCAACCTGCGCGAGGGCTTCTACAAGTAGCGGTCTGCGGCGCGAGTACGCTGGCCCCGTGGGAGAGCCGTCGATCATGCGAGTCGCGATTCTCGACGACTACCAGGGCGTTGCACTCGATTCCGCCGACTGGTCGGCGCTGGGAGCGCAGATCACGGTCTTCCGTGAGCCCTTCCGCGATCAGGCCGAGGTCGGCCGGGCCTTGGCCGAATTCGATGTCGTCGTCGCGATGCGCGAACGCACCGCGTTCCCGCGGGAGGTGCTCGAAGCGCTCCCGGCGCTACGGCTCCTCGTGACGACCGGGTTGCGGAACGCGTCCATCGACGTCGCGGCCGCACGCGACCTCGGGATCACGGTGTGCGGAACGCGGGGCGGGCCGGCGCCGACGGTCGAGCTGACCTGGGCGCTCATCCTCGGACTGGTTCGCGACGTGGCATCCGATGACGCCGTCGTTCGCGACGGGGGCTGGCAGACGGCGCTGCCCGGAGACCTCGACGAAGCGACGCTCGGCGTCGTCGGGCTCGGGCGGATCGGCCAGCGGGTCGCCGCGATCGGGCGCACGTTCGGCATGCACGTGATCGCGTGGAGTCCGAACCTCACCGCCGAGCGGGCGAACGCCGCCGACGCCGTTGCCGTCGACCGCGCCGAGCTCTTCGAGCGTGCCGACATCGTCTCGGTGCACATGGTGCTCAGCGAGTCGACGCGCGGCCTCATCGGCGCCGACGAGCTTCGGCGGATGCAATCGGGTGCATTGCTCGTGAACACCTCACGGGCGCCGATCATCGACCAGGCCGCGCTTCGGCAGGCGATCGAGGAGGGCTGGATCGCGGGCGTCGGGCTCGACGTCTACGAGACCGAACCGCTGCCGACGGATCATTGGCTTCGCCGAGCGGATGCCCCGGGGCGGGCGCGCGTGCTGCGATCGCCGCACATGGGCTACGTGACCCGCGGCAACTACCGGGTCTTCTACGGCGACGCCATCGAGGACATCCTCGCGTTCGCGGCCGGTGCGCCGATCCGCGAGCTCTCCGCCTGACCGCGGTACCCGGCCGCTGCGCTCGGTGCGCGTCACGGTCGCCTCAGGGGTCGAGCCGGCGCGCGACTTGCAGCCACCGCACGGATGCATCGGGCCTGGCCGCAGGGCCCCGCGCCTCGCCGTCGCAGCGCACGACGACCGCCCAGTCCTCGAGCGAGGTGCCCGCCGCGTCGAGCCGATCGCGCAGCCGACGCACCGCCCGAGTGCTCGGCTCTCCGTTCACGGTGATATGCGCCATGTGCGTCTCGGTGATGGCCGAGGCGGCGCGGACGAGAGGCTCGGGGAGCTCCAGCCGCCCGCCGACGGAACGGATCAACTCTGCGCCGCGTTGATCGTGTCCGTGCGAGCTGATGCGCCCGTTCAGGTGTCGAGTGGTGTCGGGCTTGCCGAGGTCGTGGAACAGCGACGCAAGCACGAGCAGCGCTCGCCGGTCTCGGCCGACGTCCTGCTCGTCGGAGTAGGCCGCGGCGAGGTCGGCGGCCCACAGCGAGTGCACGAGCACATCGCCCTCGGGGTGCCAGTGCGGATCCTGCGGCGTCCGCGCGAGCGCGGCGAGTTCGGGAACGGCGTCGACGAGTCCGTCGTCGCGGATCGCCTTCGACGGCACAGGTTCCTCCCGTGCGATGTGGAGCAGCGCGGCCCCCAGCTCGCGATCCGAACGGATGCCGCGATCAGCCATGTGAGCACTCTGCACGCTGGCGCGCGCACCCGCAATCTCGTCGCTCCGACCGTGTCCGACGATGACTCGGCTCCGGGCCGACGGAGGAATGTTCGCCGCCTGCGGCGGTGACATCCGGAAGTCGACGCGGCATGCTGGGGCGATGGGCAAGGTGACGATCTCTTTCGAAATGACCCTTGACGGCGTGTTCGACCAGATGGAGCACTGGTTCAACGTCGACGACCCCGAGCTGGTGCGGCACTCCGACGAGCTGGTCTTCGGCGCCGACGCGGTACTGCTCGGCCGCGAGAGTTACGAGTTCTTCCGCGAGTACTGGCCGGCGCAGAGCGATGATCGCGGCTTCGCCGCGCATTACAACGCGTTGCCGAAGTACGTCGCATCGACGACGCTCACGGGCCCGCTCGACTGGAACGCGACGCTCATCGAGGGCGACGTGGCCGAGGCGGTGCGAGGCCTTCGCGAGCGGTACAACTCGATCATCTCGCACGGATACGGTGGGCTGGCCGCCGAGCTGGTCGACGCCGGACTCGTCGACGAGATCCATGCGGGCATCCACCCGTTCCTGGTCGGCAATGCCAAGGATCGACTGCGCACTCCGCATCCCGTCGGCCTGCGACTGCTCGACCTCGAGGCGTTCGAGTCGGGAATCATCGCCGCCAGGTACGCGCCCGCCTGATCGAGGGATGCGGGCGGTCGTTCATGCGTCATGTATGATTCGGTAAACCGATTCAATGTGATGAGTGTTGCCGGGCGGAGGGAGCCGAACATGGCCGATATCGCTACGCTGGTGCGCTCCGCTCGCCGAGCCCGCGGGCTCACCCAACGCGACCTCGCACACCGGTCCGGGTTCCCTCAGAGTCGGGTCGCTCTCGCTGAACGACGCCACGAAGATCCGCGATTCGATACGGCACGCCGATTGCTCGAA
>DASUVU010000132.1:0-3154 GCA_036378815.1 Agromyces sp.
TGCACGAGATCACTTCACCCGACCTGTCGACGGATGCCGCGCCCGCCGTCGCCCTGTTCCTGCACGGCTTCGGCTCGAACGAGCGCGACCTCGCCGCGCTCTCCTCCGCGCTGCCCGAGGGGATGCCGTGGGCGTCGCTGCGTGCTCCGCTCCAGATCGGGCCCCAGGGGTTCGCCTGGTTCCAGATCACCACGCCCGGCAACCCGGATCCGGCCGCGGTCGAGGTCGCGACCGACGCGATCTGGGCGTGGGTGGATGCCTCGCTGTCGCCCGAGACCCGAGTCGTGCCGATCGGCTTCTCGCAGGGCGGGCTCATGGCGTCGCAGCTCCTGCGCACCGCGCCCGAGCGCGTGCTCGCGCCGGTGATCCTCGGTGGCTTCGTGCAGGCCGGCGAGCAGCCGGCCGACGCGCAGCTGCGTGACGAACGCCCGCTGGTGTTCTCGGGCCGCGGAGACGCGGATCATGTCATCGCCGAAGCGGCCGTGACGCGCACCGACGCGTGGCTGCCGTCGCACACCACGCCGATCTCGCGACGCTATCCGGGCCTCGGCCACGGGATCGACGGTCGCGTGCTCGCCGACGTGCGCACGTTCCTGTCCGAGCAGCTCGCGACGGTGCGCTGATGAGCGAGGATGCCTCCCGCCGGCCGTTCGAGATCGGCATCTTCACCTTCGGCGAGCTGACGCGCGATGCGAACGGCGCCCTCGGTGACCCTCGAACCCGCCTCGAGCACATCCTGGAGTGGGCGCGATTCGCCGACGAGGCCGGGCTCGACGTGTTCGGGGTCGGTGAGCATCACCGGCCCGACTTCGCCGTGTCATCCCCGCAGATGGTGCTCGCCGCCGCCGCCCGTGAGACGCAGCGCATCCGACTGACGAGCACGGTGACCGTGCTGTCGAGTGCCGACCCGGTGCGGTTGTTCGAAGAGTGGGCGACCCTCGACCTGCTGAGCGCCGGCCGCGCCGAGATCACCGCGGGCCGTGGCGCATACGTCGAGTCGTTCCCCCTGTTCGGGCAGGATCTCGCCCGCTACGACGAGTACTTCGAGGACCGCCTCGGCCTGCTCCTCGAGTTGCGCGACCACAATCCCGTCACGTGGAGTGGCACGACGCGGGACGCGCTGCACGACGCGGGCATCTGGCCGCGCCCCGTGCAGGCGCAGCTTCCGGTGTGGATCGCCGTCGGAGGCACGCCGGACTCGGCCGTTCGCGCCGGCAGTCTGGGCCTGCCGATGTACCTGGCCATCCTTGGGGCACCAGCGCGTTTCCGCGCGCTCGCCACCCTGCACCGCGAGGTCGCAGCGCGGGCCGGTCACCCCGAACCACGGCTCGGCGTGACCTCGCACTTCCACGCGGGCGAGACCTCGCAAGGTGCGCGCGACACGTTCTTGCCCCACTACGCCGCCTACTTCGCCGAGAACATGCCCCGCAGCGGGCGACTCGACCGCGAGACGCTGGACGCATGGGCGGGACCGGGTGGGGCCTTGTTCGCCGGGAGTCCCGCCGAGATCGTCGACAAGATCCTGTGGGAACACGAGATGCTCGGCCACAGCCGATTCCTGGCCCAGGTCGGGTTGGGCGGGCTCAGCCAGCGCGACACGCTGCGCTCGATCGAGCTGCTTGCCACCGAGGTCCTTCCCGAGGTGCGGGCGGCCCTTCGGGCGCCGGCCGCGGTCGCGGGCTGAGGTCGGCGGGGACGAACTCCATCTCGGCGTCGCGGCATCACCGATCGCCGTGCTGCCGATCACGGTTGTCCCGCCGAGCCTGCCGGTTGAGGGCCCGGTCGAGCAACTCGTTCCCGAGGTGCGGGGCACTCGTCGAGCGCGCGGTCCGGTCGCCAAAGCGTGGCACCGGCGCCCCGATGTCTCGACCTCGGCACATTGCGGACACGAACGAAATCGCGACCGCGACGGCTGACCTCGGTGGCATGATTGGCGGATCGGCACTGCTCGGCGTGGGTGACGACGTTTCAACCCATGATCGGGGGAAATTCGTGAGGATGGATCGCGCGAGGATGTCGGGGCTCCTCGCGTCCGCGGTGGTGTCGATCGTGGTCGTGATGGGGCTCGCCGGCTGCACCGGGGGCACCAGCAGCGTCGACCGGGCCAAGGCCCAGGTCGAGGCGAAGCAGCAGGCGGTGGCGAAGGCGCAGTCGGAGTTCGATGCGGCCTCTGCGGAGTTCTGCCAGGCGAGCGAGGAATACATCAACGTGCTCGACCGGTACGGCGACGTGCTGAACGCCACCGCGCCCACCGTCGGGGATGTCAGGGCGGCGGGCAGCGACCTTGCCAAGCCCCGCGATAATGCGTTCGACGGCGCCGAGGCCGCGGTCGAGGCGCAGCAGAATCTCGGGGTCGCCCAGCAAGAGCTCCTGGAGGCCCAGGCGGCGCTCGCCGCGGCCGAAGCGGGCCCGTCGGGCACGCCCTCGATCACGGCACCCACCACTCCACCGAGCAGCACCCCTCTGGCGCCGGCATCCACTGTCGACAGGGTGAAGCAGGCCGATGCCGAGTTCGATGCGGCGCAAGCCGGCCTCACCGACGAGACGCCGCTGACCGACGCATCCGAGCAGTTCAATAGCGCGGTCGTCGCGCTGGAAATGGCCTGGCTCAGACTGTTCGCCGATGCCGGATGTCTCACCGAAGAGCAGCAGGTGCAGGCAGAGGCGGCGGTCAGCGCGTACGTGTTCGCGCTGCAGCAGGCCCTCGCCACGACTGGATACTACGCCGGCACGGTCGACGGCATCTCCGGCCCGATGACGGTCCAGGCGATCGAGGACCTCCAGACGGCGCACGGGCTCCCGGCCACCGGCACGGTGGACAAGGCCACCGCCGCAGCCCTCCAAGCCGAATTGCTGGCGGTCGGCGGGGCAGCCGCGCAGGATTCGTTGGCCTCGACGGCCGCCGTGCAGCAGACGCTGAAGCTCGTCGGCTTCTGGGACGGACCGGTGGACGGGGTGTGGACGGATGCCCTCACCGAGGCGCTGCAGGCGTTCCAGACCGAGCTCGGCGTCGAGCCCACCGGCACCGTGGATGCCGCCACCATCACCGCGTTCCAGGCGGCGCTCTCCGAGCTGCAGCAGCCGGGGCCGTCGGAGAGCCCGTCACCCACCCCAACCGACTCCGAAGACCCTTAGGCGATGAGGGTTCACGTCC
>DASUVU010000133.1:0-2210 GCA_036378815.1 Agromyces sp.
GATGATGGTTCCTTTCGGTACTGGGTGCAACCCCTTGGTTGCTATAACTGCAACCACATGATTGCACACGCCGCTCCTTCGAGCAACGTCTCGGTTGCGAGAACTGAGTCCGGGACCCGGGCGAGCCTCGGCGTCCTGAGCCCTCGGCATTCGAAGTCCTCCCAGCCGCCACCGTCTACGCTCGATCCATCCCCCAATCGATGAGGAGTACTCCGCCATGAGCGAATCCGCGATCCTGGAATCCGGCACCCTGGACGTCTTCGACCGCCGCGAGTCGGAAGTCCGCGGGTACGTCCGCGCCTTCCCGACCGTGTTCGACCGGGCGACCGGTTCGACGCTCGTCGACGCCGACGGCCGCGAATACCTCGACTTCTTCGCGGGCGCCGGCGTGCTCAACTACGGGCACAACAACCCCGTCTTCACGCGCGCGCTCATCGAGTACCTCGAACGCGACGGCATCATCCACGGGCTCGACATGGCGACCTCGGCGAAGAAGGCGTTCATCGAGGCGTTCGAGCGGTTCGTGCTCGAACCGCGCGGGCTCGACCACAAGCTCCAGTTCACCGGGCCGACCGGCGCGAACGCAGTCGAGGCGGCACTCAAGGTCGCTCGTCAGGCGACGGGCCGCTCCACGGTCGTGGCGTTCACGAACGCCTTCCACGGCCTGAGCCTCGGCTCGCTCGCCGCGACCGGCAACAGCCACTATCGCGGCGCGGCCGGAGTGGGCCTCGACGACATCGCACGCCTGCCCTACGACGGGTACCTCGGCGCGGACGTCGACACGCTCGACCTGCTCGAGAAGATGCTCGACGACGCCGGCTCGGGGCTCGACCTGCCCGCCGCGGTAATCGTCGAGGCCGTCCAGGGCGAGGGCGGCATCAACGTGGCGAGCGCCGCCTGGCTGCAGCGCCTCCGGGAGATCACGGCGGCCCGCGGCATCCTGCTGATCCTCGATGAGATCCAGGCCGGCGTCGGCCGGACCGGCGCGTTCTTCGGGTTCGAGGAATCGGGCATCGTGCCCGACATCGTCACGGTCTCGAAGTCGATCTCGGGCTCTGGCCTCCCCATGTCGCTGGTGCTGCTGCGCCCCGAGGTCGACGTGTGGAAGCCCGGCCAGCACACCGGCACGTTCCGCGGCAACAACCTCGCCTTCGTCTCGGCGCGGGTCGCGCTCGAGACCTACTGGGCCGATTCGGCGTTCGCCGACGCGGTCACCGCCAAGTCGGAATCGCTGCGCGCCGAACTGGAGCGCATCGCCGCCGACCACCCCGACCAGGGCTTCGTCGTGCGCGGCCGCGGCCTCATGTACGGGCTCGCGTGCGATTCCGACCGAACGCTCGCCGGGCGCATCTCGAAGGAGGCGTTCCGCCGCGGGCTCGTGATCGAGACGTCGGGCGCATTCGACGAGGTGCTGAAGTTCCTGCCGGCGCTGACGATCACGGAAGATGAGCTCGGCCGAGGGCTCGCCATCGTGCGCGAGAGCCTCGACGCGGTCCTCGCCGCCGGCTGAACCGCAAGGTCCGAGTCAGCTCGGCGCAGCCCATCACGAACGCCCCGGCCCTTCGATTGCACTTGTCAATGGGCATGTCCGTGCGGTGAGGCGCCCGTCATCCGTTCGCGCGTGACGAAGGCGGCGGCGATCACGACGGCGATGAGCGAGCCGACGCCGATTGCGGCGAAGCCGAGCGGGTATGACGATGCGTCGAGCAACGACACCGACGATCCACCGACGATCGCCACCATGACGGCGACCCCGAAGGCGCCACCGACCTCATGGCCGGTGTTGACGATGCCCGATGCGAGCCCGACCTCGGAGTGCTCCACGCGACTGAGCGCACTCGTCGTAGCCACGACGAATGCCGGGCCCAGGCCGAGCCCCACGAGCACGAGACCCGTGATCAGCGGATATCCGATGCCCGATGCCGGTTCGACCTGCGAAAGCACGCCGCCTCCTGCGGCCGTGACCGCGAAGGCGATGATCGCCACTGTGCGCACCGAGAGGCGAGCGAGCAGGTGCGAGGCCGTGTGCGCCGAGACCGTGATCGCCACCGCCGCCGGCACGAAGGCCAATCCCGTCTGGAGTGCTCCGAGCCCGACGACGTGCTGCAGGTACAACGAAGCCAGGAAGAACGATGAGACCATCGACCCGCTGGCCAGCAGCATGAGCGCCAGCCCGGTGATGACCGACCGCCGGCGGAGCACGCCGAGCG
>DASUVU010000134.1:0-5904 GCA_036378815.1 Agromyces sp.
TGCAGTACACGAGCGGCACCACCGGGACCCCGAAGGGCGCCGTGCTCAGCCACCGCAACCTGCGGGCCAACGCCATGCAGGGTCGCGCCTGGGTGCCGGATCTCGTCGAGGGCGATGAGGTGTTCTACGCGGTACTGCCGCTGTTCCACGCCTACGGCATGACCCTCTGCCTGACCTTCGCGATGAGCATCGGCGCACGCCTCGTGCTCTTCCCGAAGTTCGACGCCGCACTCGTGCTGGACGCGGCACGCCACTCGCCGCCGACGTTCCTGCCGGCGGTGCCGCCGATCTACGACCAGCTCGTGCGCGCCGCAGAACGCCGGCCTGGTGCGCTCGGAAGCATCCGCTTCGCCATCTCGGGCGCGATGAGCCTGCCCATCCCGACCGTCAACCGCTGGGAGACCGCGACCGGGGGGCTGCTCGTCGAGGGCTACGGCATGACCGAGTCCTCGCCGGTTGCCCTCGGTAATCCGATGGGCCCGACCAGGCGGCCGGGCACCGTGGGAGTGCCGTTCCCGAGCACCGAGATCCGCGTCGTCGATCCCGATCATCCCGACGTCGATCGGCAGGCAGGCGAGGCGGGCGAGCTGCTGGTGCGCGGCCCGCAGGTGTTCCAGGGCTACTGGCGCCGCCCCGCGGAGACGGCCGCGACGCTGCTGCCCGGCGGCTGGCTGCGTACCGGCGACATCGTTCGCGTGTCCGACGACGGCTTCGTCACCATCGTCGACCGGCTGAAGGAACTCATCATCACGGGCGGGTTCAACGTGTCGCCGTCGGAGGTGGAGGCCGCCCTCCTCGCGCATCCCGATGTGCGTGGAGCGGCCGTCGTCGGCCTGCCCCGCGACTCGGGCGGTGAGGCCGTCGCCGCGGGAGTGGAGCTTCGCGAAGGAGCGGTGTTCGAGGAGGGCGCGCTGCGTGATTTCTGCCGCACGAGCCTCGCGCCGTACAAGGTGCCCCGGCGAATCGTGCCGTTCGACGAGTTGCCTCGCTCGCTCATCGGCAAGGTGCTGCGCCGGGACGTGCGGGACGAGCTGCTCGCGGAGTCGTCACGAACCTGACCCCCGGGCCCGGTCAGGGCTCGGGAAAGGCGAGGATCCTGAGCAGCGCGGTGAGCGTCTGCCGCTCGTTCGGGGTGAGCTGCCGGTGCACCTGCTCCTCGGCGGATCGTGCGGACTCGCGCGCGACCGCGGCGAGCTGACGGCCGGCGTCGGTCGCGACGACGACATTGGCGCGGCGGTCGGCAGGATCCGTGCGACGCTCGACCAGGCCGCGAGATTGCAGGTCGTCGACCAGGCTCACCACCTGACTGGGGTCGAGCCGCAGGAACTCGGCGATCTCGCGCTGCGAGGGACGCGCGTCGTCGGTCGTGAGGAGCAGCACAGCGTACGACCGCGCCTTGAGGCCATGCGTGGCGAGCGCGGCGTTGCCCGCAGCGAGTGAGATCGCGTTCGCCCTGGCGAGCAGGAAGCTCAGGTCGTCGGTCAGGGCCGGAGCGCGCGATCCGCCGTTCGAGGCGACGGTGTCGGCGGGCTTCGGCATGGCGTCGATGATAGCGGAATCCATAGACGAACGAAACTATTGACAATATCAACGATATCTGTCTTGAATGGGAGACGATACGAAGGAGTCATCCATGTCACTCGCCGGCAAAGTCGCCATCGTCACGGGTTCGGGCCGCGGCCTCGGCCTTGCGTACGCGCAGGAACTTGCTCGCAGGGGTGCCGCTGTCGTCGTGAACGACATCGACGCCGAGATCGCCGCAGACGCGGTCGCGTCCATCGAGGCTGCCGGCGGAAAGGCGGTCGCGGTCGTCGCACCGGTCGGCCCCACGGAGACTGCGAGACGACTCGTGCAGACGGCCGTCGACACCTATGGCCGCCTCGACATCCTCGTGACGAACGCCGGCGTCCTCCGCGACACGGTGCTGTGGAAGATGACCGACGACGACTTCGACACCGTCATCGACGTGCACCTGCGCGGCACCTTCACGTGCGTCCGCGAAGCCGCGCAGCACATGCGCGAGGCCGGCGACGGTGGCCGCATCATCTGCATCGGCTCGCCCACCGGCCAACGCGGCAACTTCGGCCAGACCAACTACGCCGCAGCCAAGGCCGGAATCGTCGGCATGGTGCGCACGTGGGCGATGGAATTGAAGCGCGCGGGTATCACCGCGAACGCCGTGATCCCGGTGGCCGCCACCGCGATGACCGCCACCGTGCCGTATTTCGCCGCTGCCGTCGAGGCCGACGACAAGGGTGCGCCGATGCCGGCCTTCTTCCGGCATGACCTCGGTTTCGGCACGTCCGATGACGTCGCGGGGCTCATCGCCTACCTGGCATCCGATGGCGCAGCCGACGTGACCGGTCAGGCCATCGGCATCGGCGGTGACCGCATCCAGCTGTGGTCGCACCCGGAGCCGACCGCCACCGCGTACCACGACGGCGGCTGGTCGTACGAGGCGCTCGAAGAAGGCTTCGGCGACGCGGTCGGACCGCTGCAATCCGTGGGCGAGTCCTTCCCCCCACTGCCCGAGGAACTGCAGCGCCCCGCCCCGGCCCGGTGAGTCGAGGCATCCGCTCATGACTCGCTACGAACCCGCGATCGACCTCGACGCGATCACCGCCATCGACGTCCATGTGCACATCGAGGTCGACGGCCGGGGCAACGCGTCGCTGCCCCGCGACCTCGTCGAAGCCGCGTCGAAGTACTTCAGCGCGGACGGACCGCGGCCCGCACTCGACTCCATCGCCGACTACTACCGCGAGCGCCGGATGGCGGCGGTCGTCTTCACCGTGGACGCGCAGACGCAACTCCGACACCCTCCGCTGTCGAGCGCCGAGATCGCCGAGGGCGCCGCGCGCAACAACGACGTCCTGATCCCGTTCGGCTCCGTCGACCCGAACCGCGGTGCCGAGGCGGTCGATCTCGCGCGACGACTGGTCGAGGATCACGGCGTTCGGGGCTTCAAGTTCCATCCGACCGTCCAGGGGTTCGATCCGTCCGACGAGGCGCACCACCCCCTCTACGAGGTGTTGCAGGACGCCGGAGTCGTGGCGCTGTTCCACACGGGCCAGACGGGTATCGGCGCGGGGCTGCCAGGCGGTCGCGGGCTGCTGCTCGGCCTGTCCAACCCCATGCTCCTCGACCCGGTCGCCGCCCGCTTCCCCGACCTGCAGATCGTCATGGCGCACCCGTCGGTTCCGTGGCAGGACGAGGCACTCTCGATCGCGACGCACAAGCACAACACCTGGATCGACCTGTCCGGGTGGAGTCCGAAGTACTTCCCCGCCGAACTGGTACGCTCCGCGAACTCGATCCTGAAGCGCCGCGTGCTGTTCGGATCGGACTACCCCCTGTTGACTCCCGATCGGTGGATGCGCGATGTCGAGCAGACCGCGCTGAAGCCCGAGGTCATGCCCGGGATCCTGAAGGACAACGCCGCGAGGCTGCTGGGGCTCGGACGGTGAGCATGCCGACGTTGACGGCGGACGCGACATTCGGCCTCGACCCGTACGCGTTCGCGCTGACGCACCTGAGCGATCCGGCGCGCGCCGCCCTCTGCCGCCTGCAGGTCGTGCTCCACCGCGACATCCGCCCGCTGCTCGCCCAGGCGTGGGAGACCGCGTCGATGCCCCCCGAGGTCCTCGACGCGCTCGTCCGCCTCGACCTGATGCGGCCCGAAGGCGTGGACGCGTCGGAGGCCGCCTCCAGCATGTTCTCGGGCTTCCGCAACTACGTCCTCGCGCGCACCGACGTGTCGGTCGCGACGCTCTACAACGCGCAGTCCGGGTTGTTCCGATCGGCGGTCGCGCTGGGCGGCTCGCCGGCCCAGGCCGCAGACCTCGATCCCCGCATCGCGTCGTTCGAGCTCCGCGGCGCGTTCGCCCTGACCGAACCCGACCATGGCTCCGACATCGCCCGGGGCCTTGCCACGACCGCGCGCCGCGATGGCGACGCCTGGATCCTCGACGGTGAGAAGCGGTGGATCGGCGGTGCCGCGGCATCCGACGTTCTCGCCGTGTTCGCGCGTGACGTCGACGACGACGCGGTCAAGGCGTTCCTGGTTCCGACGGATGCGCCCGGCGTCTCCATCGAGGCGATCGACGGCAAGGTCTCACTGAGGCCGATGCAGAACGCGGTGATCCGACTCGATGGCGTGCGCGTGGCCGAGGACTCCCGCCTCCAGAACGTGAACGGATGGCGCGACGTGGCCCGCATCCTCCGCGCCATGCGCTCGGATGTCGCATGGATCGCCACCGGACTCCAGGCCGGAGCGCTGGAGGCCGCGGTGCGATACGTTCGCGAGCGACGTCAGTTCGGTCGGCCGCTGGCAGGATTCCAACTCGTGCAGGAGAAGGTCGCCCGCATGCTGGGCAATGCCACGTCATCGCTCGGGCTGGTCGTGCAGCTGTCGCTGCGGCAGGACGGCGGCGAATGGGCCGACGAGAACTCGGCCCTCGCGAAGATGCAGACCGCGCGGCTGGCGCGGGAGACCGTCGCGCTCGCCCGCGAAGTCGTCGGCGGCAACGGCATCCTGCTCGAGCACGGGGTCGCGCGATTCTTCGCCGATGCCGAAGCCGTGTACTCGTACGAGGGCACCCACGAGATCAACTCGCTGATCGTGGGACGAGCGGTCACCGGATCGTCCGCGTTCACCTGAATCACCCACTCATCGAAAGGGCACCATCATGACCACCATCGTCGCGTACGACGATGTCGCCGGCCTCGGCGGCACCGACCTCGGCTGGACGGACTGGCTGGAGGTCACGCAGGACCGCGTGAACCTCTTCGCCGACGCCACCGACGACCACCAGTGGATCCACGTCGACCCCGAGCGTGCCGCGGAGGGACCGTTCGGCGGGGCCATCGCGCACGGATTCCTCTCGCTGTCGCTGACCGTGAAGTTCTGGTCGGAGCTGTTCGACGTCACCGGGGTCGGCACCAGGGTCAACTACGGCCTGGACAAGGTCCGGTTCGTCTCACCCGTCAAGGTCGGCGCACGGGTACGCATGAACGCCGTCATCGCCGAGGTCACCGAGGTGCGCGGCGGCTACCAGTTCGCTGTCGACCAGACCATCGAGATCGAGGGCTCCGAGAAGCCGGCCGTCGTCGCACGGGGCCTCTACCGCTTCTACGCCTGAGCGGCGAGCGCGCCGATGGGCCGGCGCCGCTCCAGCACCTCCATCCCCCGCCATCCCCTTCCCTCGACGCTGAGGAGATCCCAACGATGCACAACCATGGACTCGGCTCCTGGCTGGCCAAGCGCCGGCTCAAGACGCCCGACGCGGCCGCGCTCGTGTTCGAGGGGGAGGTGATCACGTACCGTGAGCTGGCTGACGCGGCCGACCGAGTCTCGGCGCTGCTGTGGCGGCGCGGCATCCGCAAGGGAGACGCCGTCGCCTACCTCGGCGAGAACAGCCCGCAGTTCATCCAGGTGATGTTCGGCACCGTGCAGCTCGGTGCGGTCTTCGTGCCGGTGAACACGCGCCTCGCTCCGCCCGAGATCGCGCATGTGCTCCTCGACTCGGGGACGCGTGCGCTCGTTCACGACGTCGAATTCGCGGACCGCATCGCCGGTGTCCTCGACGAGGGCAGGATCGCCCACCGGATCTCGACCGGGGAGTGCACCCCCGACCGTCCGGGCCTGGCGCAGTTGTTGCGAACCACCCGCGCCGGCCACGCCGAGGCCGAAGTCACGCTCGACGACCCTGCGGCGATCATCTACACCTCGGGGACGACGGGCAAGGCCAAGGGAGCCGTGCTCACGCACGGAAACCTCACGTGGGTCGCGCTCAACTGCATCGTCGACTACGACGTGGCCTCGACCGACACCGCCCTGATGATCTCGCCGCTGTTCCACGTCGCCTCGCTCGGCATGGGCGCACTCCCGGTGATCCTCAAGGG
>DASUVU010000135.1:0-10810 GCA_036378815.1 Agromyces sp.
CACGGCATCGGCGACGTGCACCACGCCCGAGCCGACGGTCCAGGCAGTCGTTGCAAGAGCGCCGACTCCGCCGACGAGTGTCAGCTGGAATGGGCGGCGTTGCATGCCCTCAGTATCCCGTCAGCACGGCCGTGCGTGGTGACGCGACCGCACCCGGGCGAGGAATTGCGGTCGACCACACCCCCGTTTCGGGCGATTCTGCGGTCGTCCGCATCCCGCTCGGCTGCGATTCCGTCGTAGCGTCGCGATCGGCGGCCTCACGCCGAGGTCGCCGCCCGTTGATCAGGAGGACCACATGACCACCGCCATGCCGACCCAGTCGGACATCCACGACGAGCATCTCCGCCTGCCCCTCCGCGTGCGGATCGGACAGGGCGTGCTCACGGCCGTGCTCATCGCCTGCGCGCTCGTGGCACTCAGCACCATGTTCGTCGACGACCCGTTCGAACCCGCGGCCGTGGTGCTCATCGCATCGTTCGGCACCCTCGCCGCGGCGCTCGGACTCGCAGCCGTGTGGGGCGGTGTGCGATCGCGAACCGTCCGGCTCGGCCTCTGGGCGCTGCCCCTCTTCTTCGTATGGCATGTCGCCGCGCTCGGGACATGGATCCCGGACGCCGTGCTCGCTGTCGTCGCGGCATCCGGTGTCATGCTGGTGACCGGTCCGACGGCGTCGCAGCGTGAACCGGAGTCGCGATGAATGACCTTCGCCTCAAGAGGCCGCGCGCTCGCCGGCGTCGACGAGGGCCAGGAGTGCCGCCCGGAACTCCTCGGGACGCTCGAGGTGGGGCGAGTGCCCGCACTCCTCCAGCTCGAGCTCGGTGACCTCGCCGCCTGCGGCCGCGTAGCGGTCGAGCACCGCGCGAGTCTGCTGGATCATCGGCTGCGGGGGCGCGACGTCGTCGCCCGGCCACCCGGGGATGATGCCCGCCTTGCCCAGCTGGTTGAGATCGAAGAACGACGCATCGCCGACGATCGCGTCGAGCGCACCGTGAACCCACAGGATCGGGGGCTTGCGTTCGAGGTCGACGATGGCGGTCGTGTTGAACACCGAGGGTGCGAGGGTGTTCAGGATGCCGCGACCGCCGGGCGCGAAGCCCGGCCAGTTCTCGGACGGCGTCGAGTCGCCCGGGTAGTTGTCGATGCCGGTCTTCGTGGAGAGCATGGACTCCACCCAGATGTCCTCGTGCTCGTCCTCGTATCCCGGAGCGACATAGGTCGACCGGTAGACGGCGCGCGGCGATCCCTGCTCATCGCTGCGATCGCCGCGCTCGATGCGCGCCACGAAGTCGGGGTTGGCTCCGCCGCCGCCCGTACCCGCGGCATCGGGTGTCAGGAGCGAACCGTCGAGCGCCGTACCGCCGAAGCCGTACGGCGAGACGGGCGCGACGAGCGTCAGGCTCGCCACGAGCTCGGGCCGGTCGAGCAGGAGCTGCATGGTGACCCCGCCGCCGAGGCTCCAGCCCACGAGGTGCACCGCGCCGAGATCGAGCGTGTCGATGACCGATGCCACGTCGTCGGACCAGTCGCGAACGCCACGGGTCGCGTCGACCGGCAGGGTCTCGCTGTCACCGTAGCCGCGGAGGTCGACGGCGAGCGCCCGCACGTCATCGGGAAGCGCGAGCATGAGCGGTTGCCAGAACAGCGAGGACGACACGTTGCCATGCACGAAGAGCACCGTCGGGGTACTGTCGTCGGCCGCGGCATCCGATGCGCGTGCCAGGACGTTGGCGGTGAGCCTCGGCGTCTCGACGCGACTGGTGGTGATGCCGTCGAAGATCGTGTCGACCATGGGGGTTCCTTCTCTCAGCGCTCGACCAGCTGCGCGACCGCCGATGTGTCGAGCGGGGGTTCGGTGGCGGCGACGACCTCGTCGACGGTGACGCCGGGGGCGACCTCGACGAGCTTGAGGCCGTCGGGGGTCACGTCGATCACGGCGAGATCGGTGATGATCCGGTCGACGACGCCCTTGCCGGTCAGCGGCAGCGAGCACTCGTTCACGATCTTGGCCGAGCCGTCCTTCGCGACGTGCTCCATCAGCACGATCTTGCGCCGGGCGCCGTGCACGAGGTCCATCGCACCGCCCGGGCCCTTCACCATCTTGCCGGGGATCATCCAGTTGGCCAGGTCGCCTGCGGCCGACACCTGCATCGCGCCGAGGATCGCCGCGTCGACCTTGCCGCCGCGGATCATGCCGAAGCTGGTCGCCGAGTCGAAGTACGCCGCGCCCGGCAGCACCGTCACGGTCTCCTTGCCGGCATTGATGAGGTCGGGGTCGACCTCGTCCTCGGTCGGGTACGGGCCGACGCCGAGGATCCCGTTCTCCGACTGCAGCACGACGGTGACGCCGTCTGGCACGTAGTTCGGCACGAGCGTGGGCAGCCCGATGCCGAGGTTCACGTACGACCCGTCGGCGAGCTCCTTCGCCGCCCGGGCGGCCATCTCGAGTCTGGTCAGTGCCATGTCAGTTCCCCTCTCGCACGGTGCGGCGTTCGATCCGCTTCTCGATGTCGGGGCCGACCACGACGACGCGGTCGACGAAGATGCCGGGCAGGTGCACGGCGTCGGGGTCGAGCTCGCCGGGCTCGACGAGCTCCTCGACCTGCGCGATGCAGACACGACCGGCCATCGCCGCGAGCGGCGAGAAGTTGCGGGCCGACTTGTCGAAGACGAGGTTGCCGTGCCGGTCGCCCTTCAGCGCATGCACGAGGGCGAAGTCGGTCGTGATCGCCTCCTCGAGCACGAACTCGCGGGGCTCGCCCTGCACGTCGAATGTCTGCACGGGCTTCACCGGGCTCGCGACCGCGATCGTGCCGTCGGCGTTGTACCGGCGCGGCAGGCCGCCCTCGGCGACCTGGGTGCCCACGCCCGTCTGCGTGAAGAACGCGGCGATCCCGCTGCCACCCGCGCGGAGCTTCTCGGCGAGCGTGCCCTGCGGGGTGAGCTCGAGCTCCAGCTCACCAGCCAGGTACTGGCGCTCGAACTCCTTGTTCTCGCCCACGTACGACGACGTCATCTTCGCGATGCGCTGCTTCGCCAGCAGCACGCCCAGGCCCCAATCGTCGACGCCGCAGTTGTTCGACACGACCGAGAGCTCATCGACACCCGCATCGAGCAACGCGTCGATCAGCACCATCGGGATGCCGCAGAGGCCGAAGCCGCCCACGGCGAGGCTCGCTCCGGAGCGGATGTCGGCGACCGCCTCCTGGGCGGACCCGACCACCTTGTCGAGTGTCACGATGCACCTTCCTGTATCTCAGCTGCCGCCAGACGACTGTGCAGCGTGGGAACCAGGTGTCGCACGCCCTCGGCCGTCATGACGATCGTGTAGTGGTTGACGTCGGGCACCTCGTGCACGACGAGCTGCGGCATCCGCTCGGCCCATTCGACGACTCCCTCAGGGTAGAGGGGCGAGCCGTCGAGCAGTCCGCGCGGCGCGCGGAAGAAGTCGACCGGGCCCGGCAATCCGACGAGCGCCTCGACGTAGCCGTCGGCGCCGTCGAGCTGCACGGAGTTCTCGGCGACGGCGTCGGCGTTGGCGGAGCTGCGCAGCATCGGCTCCTCGCCCTCGACGTCGTACTGGACGTACGACTCGATGGCGTCGGTCCAGTACGGACCCAGGGCCGGGTGCCGCCGCCAGAACTCCACGTACGCGGCGCGATCGGGGAACGTCATGGAGAGGCGCTCGAGTGCCGGTCCGAGCAGCGTCTTCGGCAGGTCCTCTGGCGCGACGCCCTCGGGGTTGGGCACCGGCAGCCCGCCGTCGACGAGGAGGAGCCCCGCGAGCCGGTCGGGATGGCGCTCGGCGAACCGCACCGAGACGAACGCTCCCATCGAGTGGCCGACGACGAACGCCCGCTCGATGCCCTGGGCGTCGAGCGTCGCGGCGAGATCGTCGGCGTGCTGCTCGAGGCCGTAGGGCGCGGGCAGCGCGTTGCTGCGTCCTCGTCCGCGCAGGTCGACGGCGATCACGCGACGGTCGTGGAGCTCGTCGGCGAACACGTCCCACGCGCGGTGGGTCGCCGTGATCCCGTGCACCGCGAGCACCGGGGTGCCCGCGGCATCCGCTCGCCACTGTGCACCGGCGAGGAAGCCGCCCGCGACGGGCACGCTGAAGGTCGAGTAGCTCACCGTGCGCTCCATCCGCCGTCCATGACATAGCTTGCACCCGTGGCCATCCCAGCATCGGGGGATGCGAGCCACACGGCCAGGCTCGCGACCTCCGCCGGTTCGACGAGCCGCTTGATGGCCGACTCGGTGAGCATGATCTTCGGGAGCACCTCTTCCTCGGAGATTCCGTGCAGTCGCGCCTGGTCGGCGACCTGCTTCTCGACGAGCGGCGTGCGCACGTACCCGGGGTTGATGCAGTTGGAGGTCACGCCGTGCGGCCCGCCCTCGAGCGCCGTCACCTTCGAGAGGCCCTCGAGCCCGTGCTTCGCGGCCACGTAGGCCGACTTGTACGGCGACGCGCGGATGCCGTGCACGCTCGAGATGTTGATCACCCGGCCGAAGCCGCGCTCGTACATGCCGGGCAGCACGGCGCGGATGAGGAGGAAGGGCGACTCGAGCATGAGTCGCAGGATGAACGAGAACCGCTCGGGCTCGAACTGCTCGATCGGACGGACGTGCTGGATGCCCGCGTTGTTCACCAGGATGTCGGCGTCGAGCTGCAGCTCGGCGAGCGCGGCGGTGTCGCCCAGGTCGACCTGCCACGCCTCTCCGCCGATCTCGCCGGCGACGCGCTCGGCGGCGTCGCCGTTGAGGTCGGCGATGACGACGTGGGCGCCGGCCGTGGCGAACGCGCGGGCGCACGCTTCGCCGATGCCGCTCGCGCCCCCGGTGACGACGGCTCGTCGTCGGGACAGATCCGTCACGATTCCTCCTTCTCCTGCGCAGCGGTGCGCGGGACTCCTGCCAGTTCGGGTCGACCGAGGGCGCCGCCGATGAAGCGCATCATCTCGTCGAGCACATGCTGAGGCACCTCGCGCGTGCCGCTCGCGGTCGGGTCCGCGTCGTCGCCGGGCGCCGAATCGGGGTCGCTCCAGAGCACCCACCGCATGCCGATCATCTCGCCGATGCCCATGAGCGCCCATGCGGCGACCGTGGGGTCGATGTCGTTGATCTCCCCGTCGAGGGCCGCCTCGCGGAGCCCGTCGATGTACCCCTCGACGATGCGGGTGTAGTGCAGCCGCAGGGCGTCGGGCGAGACGAGCTCGGCCTCGCGCACCACACGGTAGAGCGCCGGATGCTCCGCCGTGAAGCGGAAGAACGCCGCGAACCCCTCGCGCTCGGCCTCGAGCCGGCTCGTGGCTCCGCGGGCGCCCTCGCTCATGGCCTGCCGCACGCGATGGTTCAGGTCTTCGACCAGCTCGTTGAAGATGTCGAGCTTCGTGTCGAAGTACAGGTAGAACGTGCCCTGTCCGACACCGGCGGCGTCGGTGATGCGAGAGACGGATGCCTCGTGGTAGCCGTGCGCCGCGAACACCTGCTCGGCGGCCCGCAGCAGCCGACGTCGAGTCTCCTCACCGCGCGCCGTGCGCGGCCGCGCGCTCATCGGAGGCTCCCGTCGACGTGCACCGACGAGCCGCTCGCCGATGCCGCGATCGCGGCGGACCGCTCGGCGAGCACCCGTCGCTGGACCTTCCCGGCGGTCGATCGGGGCAACTCATCGACGAAGTGCACCTCGCGCGGCACCTTGAATCGCGCCAGCGAGGCCGCGGCGAACCCGATGAGCTCCGCGGCATCCGTCACCCGACCGCGATGCGGGACGACCCACGCCGATCCGGCCTCGCCCCAGCGGCTGTCGGGAACGCCGACGACCGCGACGTCGGCGACCGCCGGATGGCCCATCAGCACCGCCTCGACCTCGGCCGGGGCGACCCCCTCGCCGCCCGAGATGAAGATGTCCTTGATGCGGTCGACGATGGCGTAGTAGCCGTCGGCATCACGACGCACGAGATCGCCGGTGCGAAGCCACCCGTCGACGAGGGCGGCGCCGGTGGCCACCGGATCGCGGAAGTACCCGGCGAAGACGGCGGGCCCGCTCACGAGGAGCTCCCCCTCGGCCTCGCCGTCGAGGTGCTCGCCCGTCACGGGGTCGGCCACCGCCACATCGACGTGCGGGTAGGGCTTGCCCGCGGATCCGGCGCGTCGGCGGGCGTCCTCATCGGGCAGGCACAGCACGTTCGGCGACGCCTCGGTGAGACCGTATCCCTGGGTGAGGGCGACGTCGCGAGCGTGCCACGTGCGCAGGAGGGCGGGCGGCATCGGCGCACCACCGGCGATGGCGTGCTGCAGGCTCGACAGGTCGGACGCCTGGAAGTCGGGATGCTGCGCGAGGAACAGGTAGTGGGACGGCACGCCCATCATGGTCGTGATGCGTCGCTCCTGGATCAGGTGCAGCACGCGACCGGGGTCGAACGTGCGCTCGAGCACCACGGTCGCCCCCGTCCACCACGCCAGGAGCGGCTGGATGTTCCATCCGCCGACGTGGAACTGCGGCAGCACCGCGAGCACGGAGTCGTCCGCGGTCAGCTCGCAGATGCGCGAGAACGACAGGTTCGTCCAGAAGCAGTTGCCGTGGGTGAGCACCGCGCCCTTCGGCCGGGCGGTCGTGCCCGACGTGAAGATGATGAGCAGCGCATCGTCGTCGGCGACGTCGGTCCGGCCGACGGCCGGCGCACGCCGCGGATCGTGGGCGGGAGCGGGCACCTCCGATTCGACGCCGTGTGCGCCGAGCGGCGCCGTGGGAATGCGACGGGCGAGCCGCGACACGGTCGCCTTCGCGAGTGTCTGGAACTCGCCCTCGACCAGCAGCAGGGCCGGCTCGGCGATCTCGAGTTGTTCGGCGAGCTCGCGCGGGGCGAGACGCCACGACAGCGGAACGAGCGCGAGGCCGGCCTTCGCGCAGGCGAAGAACAGCACGACGTGGTCGGCACTGTTGCCGGTGATGGTCGCGATGCGGTCGCCGGTCACGTAGCCGGCCGCCCGCAGGGCGCCGGCCAGTCGCTCGGCCCGTGCGTCGAGCTCCCGATACGTGACCACCACGCCGCGATCGTCGATCGCGATGCGCTCGGGCGTCGCACGCGCGCGATCGCGCGTCCACCGTCCGAGGGTGTGCAGACCGTCAGGCATCCGCGACCTCCGCCGATTCGACCGGGTGCTGCTTCCGGCCCGATCGGATGCGTTGCGGAATCCCCGCGATCCCCCCGGGCAGGAACAGCACCACGAGGATGAAGAGCGTTCCAAGGATGAACAGCGGCTCGGACAGCGGAACGCGGAGCACCGCGGGCAGACCGGCGATGAAGTCGGAACCCGCGAGCGCCGTGAGCCGCTGGTCGAGCAGTGTGTAGACGATACCTCCCACGATGGCGCCCCAGCGATACCCCACCCCGCCGAGCACGACGATCACGAGGATCGTGAGGGTGAAGTCGGCCGTCGCGACACGCGGCGAGGCGCCCGACTGCAGCAGCAGGTAGCCCATTCCCGCGACCGCGGCGAGCGTCGACGCCACGATGAAGATGAGGAACTTCACCTGGTAGGGGCGGATGCCGATGACGCGCACACGCAACTCGTTCTCGCGCGTCGCCTCGGCGACGTGCCCGGCTCGACTGCGCTCGACCCAGAGCACGACCAGGTACACGAAGACGAGGATGCCGAGTGCCACCCAGTAGAGGTTGCGCGTGTTGAGCACGCCGACGAGCGCGTCGGGCACGTTCGTGATATCGAGCGACAGCCCCTCCTCGCCTCCGGTGGCGCCGCCTGGGTTGCGGCGGATGAGCACCGAGCCCGCCTGCGCGAAGGCCAGCGTCACCATCGCGAACGAGATGCCGGTCACGCGCAGTGCGAGCGACCCGACGGTCGCGGCGAGCACGATGCCGAAGACCAGCGTCACCAGGATCGAGCCGAGGAAGATGAGCTCGCTCGGCCACTCGACCGGTGCGAAGAACTCCAGCGCCATGCCGAGCCCGTATGCGCCGGCCGCGAAGAAGAGGGCATGGCCGAACGAGAGGAGGCCGGCGAGGCCGAACATCATGCGGTAGCTCAGCGCGAGCGCCGCGATGAGCATCGCGTACGCGAGCAACTGCAGCGTGCCCGGCGTGTACGTCGGTCCTGGCAGCACGCCGGGGATGTCGATAGCGAGCAGCGGCAGGATCGCGAGCACGACGACGAGCGCGATGCCGCCGATGAGCAGCACGAGCGGTCGGCGAGCGGATGCCGCGACGCCGGCCTTCGGGCCGGCCGCCGGGCCGTCGGTGCCCCGAGCCGGTCGAGGGGTCGATGCGGATGCGGCATCCGGCACCTGCGGTTCGGTGCCCTGAGTCTGTTGCTGGGTCATGCGACCTTCCCCATGAGTCCGCGCGGGCGGATGAGCAGCACCGCGGCGAGGGCGATGACGACGACGAGGTCGCCGGTACCGCCGAGGTAGAAGTTGGCGAACTGCTGCAGCACCGCCACGAGCACCGACGCGATCGCCGCACCCGTGAGCGAGCCGAGCCCGCCGATGACGGTGACGATGAACGCGAAGATGAGCAGCACCGAACCGAGGTGCGCGGAGACGTAGCCGTAGTACACCGACGCGAGCACGCCGCCGAGCCCGGCCGCAGCGCCTCCGATCGCGAACACGATCGTGAACGAGCGTCGCACGTCGATGCCGAGGGCCGTCACCATGGATCGGTTCTCGACGCCCGCCCGGATGATGAGCCCGTAGCGCGTGCGCTGCAGGAACAGCACGATGCCGCCGAGCACGAGCGCCGCGCAGACGATGAGGAGGAAGCGGTCGTTGGGCACCTTCGCACCGAGGATCTCGGTGGTCTGGCCGAGCCACTCGGGCTTCGCGGTGTAGATCGGGTCGGTGCCCCAGATGCCCTCGAACAGGGCGACGGTGGCGAGCGCGAGCCCGACGGTGATGAGCGCCTGTTCGATGTGCCGCTCGTAGAGCCGGCGGATGAGGAAGTACTCGGTCGCCGCGGCGACGACCGCGCCGACGATCATGCCGACGAGAGCCGAGACGAGCAGGCCCCACCAGGTGCCGTCGGAGACCCGTCGCCCGACCTCCCATCCGATGAACGCCGCGATGGTCAGGAACGAGCCGTGCGCGAAGTTCAGCACGCCCATGAGCCCGTAGATGAGCGAGAGCCCGCTGGCGACCAGGAAGTAGAGTGCGCCGAGCCCGAGGCCGGTGATGATGAGGAGGAGCACGGTGCTCATCGGAGTTCCTCCGAGGGTTCGGCGACGGATGCCACGGGGGCGGTGTCGTGGGCGGGGGCCTCTGGAGCGTCAGCGCGGTCGTCGGTCGCGTCGTGCACCCCGAGGTACCGCTGGATGCGGTCCTCGTCGTCGAGCAGGTCGGCGGCGGATCCGGTGAAGACCACGCGACCGCCCGAGAGCACGACGACGCGCTCGGCGAGCTTGCGGATGACGTGCAGGTTCTGCTCGACGAGGAGGATCGGCACGGTCCTGGCCGCCTCGGCCAGGGCCACGGCGACGTCGTCGACGATCTTCGGCGCGAGCCCCTTGGTGGGCTCGTCGACGAGCAGGAGGCGGTTGTCGTTGACGAGTGCGCGGGCGAGGGAGAGCATCTGCTGCTGTCCGCCCGAGAGGGTGCCCGCGCGCTGGGCGCGGCGAGCGTGGATGTCGGGGAACAGCCGCTGGATGAACTCGCGGCGCGGCGTGTCGTCGCGTTCGGCGAGTCGGAGGTTCTCGGCCACGCTGAGGGAGCCGAACACCTCGCGGTCCTCCGGCACGTAGCCGACACCGCGCTGCACGATGCGGTGGGTGGGCAGCCGATCGATGCGGTCGCCGGCGAGGCGCACCTCGCCGCTGCGGTCGATGAGCCCGAGGATCGACTTGATCGTCGATGTCTTCCCGACGCCGTTGCGTCCGAGGAGGGCGGTGACGCCAGAGGCCGGGACCTCGAAGGAGACGTCCTCGACGACCTGCTGGCCGGCGATGCGACCGTACAGGCCGTCGACGACGAGGATGGGCTCGCTCATACCGTCTCCCCCAGGTAGGCGGACTGCACGGTGGGATTCGCCATCACGGCCTCCGGGGTGTCGACCGCGAGGAGCTCCCCGTGGTGCATGACCGCGACGCGGTCGACGAGGCCCAGCACGACCTCCATGTGGTGTTCGACCATGAGCACGGTGCGGCCACCGTGGTGGAGCCCGCGGATGACCTCGGTGATCGCGGGCACGTCGCCGGAACCGACACCGGCCATGGGCTCGTCGAGCAGCACGACCTTCGGATCCATCGCGATGAGCATCGCGATCTCGACCTTGCGCTTCTCCCCGTGGGCGAGGCCCGACGAGATGGCGTCGGCTCGATGCTCGAGGCCGACTTCGGCGAGGGCCTCGCGCGCACGTTGCGTCGCGGCATCCGTTCGCCTCGGAATCCTGAAGACGGAGGTCGCGCCACCGGCGTGCGCCTGCGCCGCGAGGCGGACGTTCTCGAGCACCGACAGCCCGGGGAAGAGGCTGGACGTCTGGAACGTGCGACCCAGGCCCGCGGTGGAGCGCCGGTGGATGGGCTCATGGGTGACGTCGCGCCCGTCGAGCCGGACCTGGCCCTCGGTCGGGCGCACGACGCCGGAGATGACGTTGAAGAGCGTCGTCTTGCCGGCGCCGTTCGGCCCGATCACCCCGAGCATCTCGCCGGCCGGCACGTCGAGCGACACATCGTTGAGGATGCGTGCACCGCCGATGCTGAGGCCGACGTGCTCGAGTCGGAGCACTGCGTGGTCGGTCATGTCTGCCTTACTGCGTTGGAACGGAGGGGAGAGCTCCCGGCGGGTGGTCGTCTCGTGGACGACCAC
>DASUVU010000136.1:0-8409 GCA_036378815.1 Agromyces sp.
GGTGGTGGCGTTCGGGTCGACCCGTCATCAGACGAACGCGCGCTGGAACGAGCTCATCGGCCCGCACCTCGACGGGGCCTACCTGAGCTTCGACACCGAGCAGGGCGGCGAGCAGGTCGAGGCCGCGTTCCCGCCGGCGACGCTCGCTCGGCTGCGAGAGATCAAGGGTCGGGTCGACCCCGAGAACCTCTTCCGCGACAACGCGAACGTCCTCACCGTTCACTGAGCCCGTCCAATCGCGCGGACCGGGCGCGCGCTAGCAGCCTCAGCGAACCGAGGCGCGTGATCGGCGAGGCGGTTCAGCCGAGCAGCGCGTCGAGGCTCGGGTGCAGGTGCCGGGTCACCAGCACGGATGCCGCGTGCCGCGCCCCCGCCCGCAACGCGTCGGGCAGCGGCGACCCCGCGAGCGTCGCGTCGAGCACGCCCGCCATGAACGCATCGCCCGCGCCGTTGGCGTCGCGCACCTCGACCGGCTCGGCCGCGACGCAGTGCCGCTGCATCCGTGCGTCGACCGCGACCGCGCCCCCGGCGCCGAGCGTGCACACGACGAGGGAGGCCCCGCGCCCGATGCAGGCCTCCATGAACGGAAGCGGGTCATCGCCGATGCGGTCGGCGTTCAGGAAGATCACTTCGGCCGCGTCGATGAAGGGGCGATGGAACTCCGTCTCGCCGTCGTAGTCGTGGATGTCGGTCCAGATCGGACGGCCCGTCGCGCGCGCGGCCGGAATGAGCGCGACCGACAGGGGTGCGAGATCGAGCACGATCGCCGCGGCATCCGACATCGCAGCATCCGACATCGCGGCGATCGCCTCGGCCTCGTGGGTCGGAGTGCCGTCGGGCGTCTGCGGAGTCGCGAGGTAGAGCGAGACGCGCCCGCCGGCGCGGGTCATGAGGTTGAGGTGGCGTTCGGTCGTGACCCCGTCGCCCGCGATCAGGTCGACGCCGGCCGCGGTCAGGGCGTCGCGGACGCGATCACCCTCGGCGTCGTAGCCGAGGAGCGTGTGCAGGGTGACGGGCCGGCCGAGTCCGGCGAGGCCGAGCGCCTTTCCCGCCGAGGTGCCGCCCACGGTCTCCCAGTCGCCGAGCGCGAACTGCATGTGCGGCACCGGGTCGGGCAAGCGATCGAGTTCGACGATGTGGTTCCAGGCGGCGGGTCCGGCGATGAAGACGCGGTCGGTCATCCGTTCATTGTGTCGGGTCGCACCGCACGCCCACCCGCCCAAGCGCCGCACGCCCACCCGCCCAAGGTGAATTTCCGCGCTGGAGGCGCTTCGCAGATCCGGTTCGAACGCACAAACCCGCCTCAGCGCGAGCACGCCCACTCGGTGGTGCATGCGCCGGTTGGGACCGCGCGCTACTCGAGCCACTCCGTCTCGAACGTCGCGTTCGCGTGGATGTTCGTCGACACGAAGGGTTCGGGTCCGATCACCGCGAACTTGTGGGGCGTGAACGAGGGCACCACGAGCACCTGGCCGCCGGATGCCTCGAGGCGCTCGTTGCCGACGGTGAACAGCGCCCGTCCGTGCCGGACCACGAAGGTCTCGGTGTACGGGTGCTGGTGCAGCCGCGGTCCCGCGCCGTCACGCGACGAGTAGACGAAGATCAACGAGACCTGCGAGCCGATCGCGACGCCCTCGATGGACTCGTTCCAGTCGAGGTCGTCGGTCGCGGCATCCGATCTCATGTGAACCGACGCCATGTGAGCTCCCTCCGTCGAGTGCGCCGCCACGATAACGCTGTGGCCGGGATGCCGCCACCGTTCGCCCGGGTCGGCGACGGGCTCGGGGGCGTCGTCGGTTACGCTGGCCTCGCTGACCGCCGCCGTCTGCGATGTGCCGAGCGACGCGCCCACGCTGCGCCCACATCCGCAAGATCCTCGAGGAGGACCGTGCCCAGATTCGACCTGCCGCCCGAGGAGCTCCGCGCGTACCGTCCCGACGTCGCCGAGCCCGACGACTTCGACGCCTTCTGGGCCGAGACGCTCGCCGAGTCCCGCGCGCTCGCCGAACCACCGACGTTCACGCGCGTGGAGTCGCCGCTCTCGGCGGTCGAGGTCTACGACGTGTCATTCAGCGGATTCGCCGGCGACGCCATCGGCGGATGGTTCATCGTCCCGGCGGGCGGCGACGGGCCGCTTCCGGCGGTCGTGGAGTACCAGGGGTACGGGGGCGGGCGGGGCCTGCCGCACGAGCGGCTCGCGTGGGCGGCATCCGGGATCGCGCACTTCTTCATGGACACGCGCGGCCAGGCCAGCGGCTGGGGCACGGGCGGCTCCACGCCCGACCCGCACGGAGCGGGTCCGGCGACGCCCGGCTTCATGACCCGAGGTATCGAGTCGCCCGAGTCCTACTACTACCGGCGCGTCTTCACGGACGCGGTGCTCGCGATCGACGCCGTTCGGTCGTCGGATCGCGTCGATGCCGACCGGGTCGCCGTGGCGGGAGCCAGCCAGGGCGGCGGTATCGCGATCGCGGCCGCCGCGCTGAGCGAGGGTCTCGTCGGGGCGATGCCCGACGTGCCGTTCCTGTGCCACTTCGAGCGGGCGGTGGGCCTGACCGAACGGCTCCCGTACCACGAGATCGTGCGGTACCTCTCGGTGCATCGGGATGCCGCGGCCCGCGTCTTCGAGACGCTCGCGTATTTCGACGGCGTGAACTTCGCGAGGCGCGCTGCCGTGCCGGCGCTGTTCTCGGTGGGACTGCTCGACCCGGTGTGCCCGCCGTCGACGGTGTTCGCGGCTCGCAACCTCTGGGGTTCGACCGGGGGAGCCGGCACGCCCGACATCGTGGAGTACGCGTTCAACGAGCACGAGGGCGGCGCCGCCGCCCATTGGCCGCGCCAGCACGAGTGGCTGGCCGCGCGCCTGGGCTGACGGCGTCGCCCTGAGCGCCCGGCGTCGCCGCGAGCTCCCGGCGTCGCCCTGAGCTCCCGGTCGAAGCCGGGCGGATGCCTCAGGCCGCCGCCGAGCGCACCAGGTAGGCCTCGATGCGGTCGAACGCGCCGATCAGCGCCTGCGACTGGAAGAAGTCGCGGATCTCGGGCGTCGGGAACCCGGTCTGCTCGATCGTCATCAGGGTGCCGCCGTCGACGGGTTCGAACGTGACGACGACGTGCGTCGTCATGCGCTCGCCGCTGGCGTCCCACCCGGTCGACTCGGTGACGAGCCGATGCGGTCGATCGATCTCGAGGAACGTCTGCACCTCGGTGAAGAGCGTGTCGCGATCGGGTCCCCACACCGCCTTCTGCGTGCCGCCGACGCGCAGGTCGACCTCGATCTCGACGACCCCGGGCTCCTCGTCGAGGATCGAGAACCAGATCTTCTGCTTCTCGGCATCGGTGTACGCGTCGAAGACCTCCTCGGGCGTTGCGGGCATCTGCCGCGACACCTTCAGGCCGATGGTCTCGGTGGTCTGGCCGCCGGTCGTGCCGGCTTCGTTCTCGCTCATGATTCCGATTCCTTTTCTTCGTGTTCTTGCGGTCCGTTGTGGAGGGTGAAGTAGGCCTCGAGACCGTCGAGTCGACGCTCCCAGAGCCGCTGATAGAAGGTGATCCACGCCATCGCGTCATCCAAGCGCTCGGTGCCGAGCCGCACCTGCCGGACGCGGCCGATCTTCTCGGTGGCGACGAGGCCGGCGGACTCGAGCACGTCGACGTGCTTCCGGATGCCGGTGAGCGTCATGCCCGCCGGCTCGGCGAGCTCGGTGATCGTCGCCGGGCCGTCGCCGAGACGAGTCAGGATTCCCCGCCGGGTCTCGTCGGCGAGCGCGGCGAATGCCCGATCGAGTGCCTCCCCTGCAACTGCGTAATGCTGAACCATGTGGTTCAGTTTAGAACACTGAACCGAAGAGTTCAATGACTTATTGGGCCGGCGTCGACCTCAGCGCTCGCCGGGGTGGCCGCGGCATCCGACCCGTTCACTCCATGGTGTCGAGGATGCCCACCAGCTGCTCGAACGTCGTGGTCGGATTCACGATTGCGAAGCGCGTGTTCGGTCGCCCGGCGTGCGAGCTGGGCGTCACGAATGCGCGCTGCTCGTCGAGCAGGCGCGCCGACCACGTCGCGTAGTCCGCCCGGGTCCATCCGTCGCGCTCGAACACGACCACCGAGAGCTGCGGCTCGCGGACGAGGCGCAGGTGCTCGCGCGACGTGATCTCGCGCGCGATGTCCTGGGCCAGCTGCAGCGAGCTCGAGATCGCCGCGCGGTACGCGGCACCGCCGTACGTCGCGAGCGAGAACCAGAGCGGCAGGCCGCGAGCGCGTCGGGTGAGGTGCGCGGCGTAGTCCGACGGGCTCCACTCGCTCGTCTCGGTGAGCGTGTCGAGGTACTCGGCGTGCTGCGTGTGCGCACGGCGGCCGGCTTCGGGGTCGCAGTAGATGAGCGCGCACGCGTCGAACGGCGCGAAGAGCCACTTGTGCGGATCCACGATCAGCGAGTCGGCGTGCTCGACCCCGGCGAACCGGTCGCGAGCGAGCGGCGAGAGCATGCCGGTGAGGCCGTATGCGCCATCGACGTGCAGCCAGAAGTCGAACTCCTCCTTGAGGGCCGCGATCGAGGCGACGTCGTCGACGATGCCGAAGTTGGTCGAGCCCGCGGTGGCCACGACGGCGAAGACGGATGCCCCGTGCTGCTCCAGCGCGGCCCGCACCGCGTCGCCCCGCAGCATCCCGCCGGGGTCCGGGACGACCGGAACGACCTCGACGTCCATGACCCGAGCCGCGGATGCGATCGACGAGTGAGCCTCCGCGCTGCACACGACGCGCCATCGCCCGGGCGCGGGCGCGCCGGCCTCTCTGAGTGCGAGTCGCGCCTGCTCGCGAGCCGCCACGAGCGCCGAGAGGTTGCCGAGCGTGCCGCCCTGCACGAAGACGCCGCCGGCCGATGACGGCAGGCCGAACTCGTGGGCGAGCCAGGAGAGCACCTCGTTCTCGGCGTGCACCGCGCCGGCACCCTCGAGCCAGGATCCGCCGTAGATCGCACACGCCGAGACGACGAGGTCGAACGCCGTGGCCGCCTTCGTCGGTGCCGTGGGGATGAAGGAGAGGTATTGGGGGTGGTCGGTCGTGATGCAGGCCGGAGCGAGCACGTGCTCGAAGAGTGCGAGGGCGCGGCGCGCCCCGATGCCGTGCTCGTCGATCGACCGGCCCGCGAGTCGGTCGAGCTCGAACGGAGTGATGGGCTTGTCGAGCGGGGTGTCGCTGGCGAGGATCCGGCGACGCGAGAAATCGAGCACGAGGTCGACGATCTGGGCGGTCTCGTCGGTGACGGCGTGCATCCGTGTGGCCGGTGACGACATGAGGCTTCCTCTCGTGGGGCTGGATCCATCAAAGCACCGGGTCGGGGGCATCCCTGACCCGGTCGGCGTCGGGCGGGTGTAGAACAAGCTGAGGAACACTCATGGGAGGACGTCATGAACGCGGATCAACGAGTGGAACCCCCCGAGCGAGGCGAGGCGGTGGCGCAGGAGGCCACGGGCTTCGATGATCGGTTCCTGGGGGTGGATGCCGCGATGCCGCGTCTGCCCGACGCCCAGGCCGCGGCATCCGTCGAGCTGGCGTACGAACACTTCACCGTCGTGCTCGACACGGGCAGGCGGTTCGCCGGGGTGACGGCCGTGAACATCGACGGCGCACGACTGATGCAGGTGCCTCGCGACGACAAGTGGGAGTTCGACGACCGGGTCGGCCGGGAACTGCAGGCCGGACCCGAGATCTACGCCAGCAACGATCTCGATCGCGGCCACCTCGTGCGCCGGAACGACCCCGTGTGGGGCGAGCCGGCCGTGGCCGCGCGCGCGAACACCGACACGTTCAGGTTCACGAACGCGGCGCCGCAGGCGTCGGGGTTCAACCAGTCGAGGGAGCTCTGGCTGGGCCTCGAGGACCACGTCCTCGAGCACGCTCGCGTTCACGAGCTCAAGCTCAGCGTGTTCACCGGGCCGGTGCTGGCCGACGACGACCCGCCGTATCGCGGCATCCGGATTCCGCTGAAGTTCTGGAAGATCGCGGCGTGGAGCACTGGTGACGCGCTCGCGACGACGGGGTTCGTGGTCGACCAGTCGCCGCTCGTCGACGTCGACAAGCTGCCGCGTGAGTTGGGCGCGCCGCCGCCGCTCGGGCCGTTCCGCACCTTCCAGGTGCGCGTCTCGGACATCGCCGAGTTGACGGGGCTCACGATGCCCGAGTTGATCGAGGCGGAGCAGCTGCCGCGGGGCGTCACGGGGTGGCGGCCGCTCGAGTCCGCGGACGACATCCTGGTCTGAGCGCGGTCATCCCTATGCCCGCGTGGCGGTGTGGGCCACGGCGCCGGTCGCATCGTGGTTCGCGGCCGGGGCGATGCGTTCGATGATCGATGAGAGACGGGCGTGCAACTCGACGAGCTCGTCGAGGTCGACGCCGAGGGCCTGCACGACCTGGCCGGGGACCTTCTGGGCCTCGCGGCGAAGCTCCTGACCTGCGGGCGTGAGGCGGAGCGCGAGCTGCCGTTCGTCGACGTTCGATCGCTCGCGCGTGACGAGTCCGGCGGCTTCGAGTCGCTTCACGAGGGGCGAGAGGGTTGCCGGCTCGAGTCGGAGGGCGCTCGCGATCTCGCTCAGCGAGCGCGGCTCACGTTCCCACAGGGCCAACATCACCAGGTACTGCGGATGGGTGAGGCCCATCGGCTCGAGAATCGGCTTGTAGGCGCCGATGACCGATCGCGACGCGACGGCAAGGGCGAAGCACAGCTGACGATCGAGCGTCAGCGGGTCGTCGTCGGTCATCGCCGCGGGATTCGTGGTCGCCATAGATGCTTAGTATACTAACTGTTATGCCACGAAAGAATGCGGATGCCGCTCCCGCCGAGTCTGCGCCCGCGGCGACGCCCGAGGCGACGTCTGGTTCGAGCCGCTCGAATCGTCGACCCAACCCGATGAATCCCTTCGACCAGAAGCCCGGATTCTTCAACAAGGTCAATCGCATCGTCTACACCTTCATGGGGCCGGCCCACGTCGGAATCGGTCGAGCCGAGGCTCCGTACGTGCCCCCGGCCGATCCCCGCTGCCCGCTCTGCGATCAGCAGATGAACCTGCACGAGATCGACCGCTCGGGCGAACGCACCCAGCTTCGCTGTCCCGCCCGAGCCTGATCGGGCGCTCGCCTTCCCGCCTGTCCATCTCCCGGCCCCGCCTTTCCCCGCCCTCTGCCATCTACGTCCCTCCGCCCAGGCGATTCGCCGCCCTGGCGTTTCGCCGCTGTCTCCCCACCCTCGTCTCTCGCCGCGCTTCGTCGCCCGCTGCCCTCCCCACCCTCGCGTCGCCCCAGCTTCCACGCCGGGCCATGGATCTCGACGTGACGGCGCGCCCGGCCCCTGGTGTCGGGGGGTCGTGGTCGAGTTGCGGCATGGGCTTCGACGCGCTGTTCCTCGGGGTACCGGCAGCGATGCCGCGGGTCGGCGAAGCGCGACCTTCGAATGGCCCCAGGGATCATGCCGCGGCATCCGTACCGCTCGACTACGTGCACTTCACCGTCGTGCTCGATTCCGTGCGGCGGTTCGCGCGCGTGACCGGCGTCAATGTCGACGGCGCGCTTCTCGTCGAGATCGATCGGGCTGACCGGTGGCAGTTCGATGAGCGCATCCCGGTCGACTGGCAGGCGGGCCCGGCCGTCTACGCCGCCAACGATCTCGACCGCGGCCACCTCGTGCGGCGGCGCGATCCGGTGTGGGGCAGTCCCGAGGTCGCGGCCCGCGCGAACTCAGACACGTTCCACTTCACGAATGCCGCGCCGCAGGCGTCGGGGTTCAACCAGTCGAAGGAGCTCTGGCTGGGCCTCGAAGACCACGTCCTCGAGCACGCGCGCGTGCACCGCCAGCGGCTCAGCGTCTTCACGGCACCGGTGCTCGCCCAGGGTGATCCGCCGTACCGCGGCATCCGAATCCCCCTCCGGTTCTGGAAGATCGTCGCGTGGAACACCGGTCGCGACGAGCTCGCCTCGCTCGGGTTCGTCGTCGACCAGGCGCCGCTCGTCGAGACCGGTGAACTGCGCGAGCCCGCGCCCGGTGAGGCGCCGGCACTCGGGCCGTTCCGCACGTTCCAGGTGCCCATCGGCGACATCGCGACACTCGCCGGGCTGGTGATGCCTGACTTGGTGGAGGCCGACCGCCTCCCCGCAACGATCGCGGAGGTCGGCTGGCGTCGCATCGAGACCCCCGACGAGATCGTGCACTGACCTACTGACCCTGCATCGAAACACCGACCAACTTGGCGAGGCCGAACACCCACCCCGAGGCGCAGCGGGTCGATCGCGCTGACTCCGCCGGGCCGAGTCTCTCCTTTCGGCTGACTCCCGTCGGGCTGAACCGCTCCCTCCGGCTGCCTCCGCGGCCCGCGTCATGCTGGACCTCTCCCTCCGACTGCCTTCGGCGGCATCATG
>DASUVU010000137.1:0-2246 GCA_036378815.1 Agromyces sp.
TGCCGATCTTCTGCTGGTTGTCACGGCTCATCGGCTCACCGGTCTCGACATCGGCCACGCCTCGCTCCGACACCCATTCGCTCTCTCCGGGGATCCACAGCCCGACGATGACCCCCGGTATTGCGGATGCCGCGAACCCCTCGTCGAGGGCCGCCTCGAGTTGCGCGACGAGCTCGGCGTCGAGGGACGTCGTGGAGGCGGTCGGGGGAGCCGACGCGATGTCCGTTGCCGTGGCGACGCATCCGCTGAGCGCCAACGTGGTGACAGCGGCGGCCGCGACGACCGCCAACTTCGAGTTCCGCATGACCTTGCCCGTCGGCGTCGCGCGGGACGCAGTTCGAATCGCGCCCGGCACGGACACGGAACATCGCGACCATGCCGTCGCCCCTCGCCGAGGCCCGAGGGGATCTGGATCGTGGGGCAGGAGCAGGTGCCTCACCCGCGACACTACGCCGCGTGCGTGCGCCGATGCCGAACGAGCTGCGCCCCACTTCAGGGGTGGACGGAGCTCGGCGCACACGTCAGGTCACGCCGCTCGGGCGGCGCACGAGGTATGTCGGCGACGCCCCTCCAGTGTGCTGTCAACCCTCTGTGGACGGTTCTGCGGCCGACCTAGCGTTGATGTATCACCCATCACGATCAGGGCCTTCACGGGTTCCTGCGAAGGGAGGAATGATGAGCTCGACATGGGACGCATGGAGCTACCGCACGACAGCCGGGCGTAACGCGCAGAGCGCAGATATCGCCGGCTACGAGGTGCACGCCACCGATGGTCACATCGGCAAGGTCGATAAGGCGACCTATGACGTCGGCACGAGCCAGATCGTGGTCGACACCGGCCCGTGGATCTTCGGCCGCAAGGTCCTGCTGCCGGCGGGGACCATCGACCGAGTCGATGACGCCGAGAAGAAGGTGTATGTGGACCTGACCAAGGACCAGATCAAGAACTCACCCGAACTCGACGAGGGAACCACCTGGGATGACCCCGCCTACCGAGAGCGAGTCGGCGGCTACTACAGAGGGTTCTACGGCTGAGATTCGACCCACTCCGACTAACCCACTAGCCCGCCGCCCCGGAGCACGCCTCCTGGGCGGCGGGTTCGTCTCGTTCGGCGCGGCATGGGGACCTCAAGACGCTCAGCGGAGGCCCGTAGCGGGCGCGCGTGTTCCCCACATCGGGCATCCTGCCTGCTGGACGCCGATGTGTCGAGGCCACTGAGGTCAGTCCTGAGCGAGGATCGAGTAGAGACCCTGAGCGAGGATCGAGTAGAGACGACGACGCGACTCGTCGAGTACCTTGACCGCCTGCTTGACCTGCTCTGGAGCTCAATCGCCGGACGGAGAACCACGAGTGACCGAGGCGCGGTGTGCCGGAAGTTCGGCGCGAGTGAGTTCGGGGTGACCCGACAGCCGGTGCGTGAGCGGAATACTAGCCACTGGGCGGGCGTCTCCTCGTTGTAGCGGGAATACCCACGCCCCCTCCGCGTTGAACTTGAGCGTACCCAACTCAAGTTCCCAGGAGGATTGGTGCCCGAAGACTTCAACCCCGAAGCCGGCGCGAACTCGTTCGACGAGTTCCTCAGCCGGTATCTTGCGGGTGAGCAGGCGCGTCAGGCTCGGTCGATCGACCTCAGCCGGTTCCTGACCGCCCGCACGCAAGGCATCCTGCAGCAGGCAGGACGCTTCGCGCTCGAGCGCGGCCAGACCGAGCTCGACGCGCTGCACATCCTGCGTGTCATCGTTGAAGACGAGGCCGTCAAGCAGGCCATCGCCCGAATCGGCGTCGCCCCCGAGCGGCTCATCACCGCGACCGAGGCGCGCCTGCCCGCGGCATCCGACGTTGCAGACATCAACGCGGCCACGATCACGCCGAGCGCGAGCCGCGCCCTGTTCCACGCGTACCAGGTCGCACGCTCGAGCGGCTCGACCTATATCGACCCTGAGCACCTCTTCTTCGCGCTCGTGCTCGGGCAGGACGCCCCTGCCGGGCAGGTGCTCGCGCGCGCCGGCGTCACCGCCGAGGCGCTCACGCAGAGCGTCCGCGAGGCGGTCATGGGCGACGGCAGCAACGAGAACCTGATGACGGATGCCGCAGGCGCCGCCGCAGAGTCGAACACTCCGATGCTCGACAAGTTCGGCACCGACCTCACCGCCCTCGCGGAGGACGGCGATCTCGACCCCGTGATCGGGCGTGCCGACGAGATCGAGCAGACGATCGAGATCCTCAGCCGTCGCACCAAGAACAA
>DASUVU010000138.1:0-5024 GCA_036378815.1 Agromyces sp.
CCGTGCGCAGATCGAGCGGGGTCGTGCGGCGCTGGCGCGAGCCGACCGCATCGGCCGGGGGCGGGCCTCCTACGGGCTGCAGGCCGCCATCGCCGAGTGCCACGCCGTCGCGTCATCACCCGAGGAGACCGACTGGGCGCGCATCGTCGTGCTCTACGAAGCGCTCGGGCGAATCGCGCCGTCGCCCGTGGTGGAGCTGAACCGTGCGGTCGCCGTGGCGATGTCGACCGGCCCCGCGAGCGCGCTGCGCATCGTCGACGAGCTCGAGCGATCGCGCCGGCTCGCCGGCTACCCGGGTCTGCCCGCCGTGCGTGCCGAGCTGCTCGCGCGTCTCGGCCGGGCCGACGAGGCACGCGGCGAGTTCGAGACCGCTGCGCGGCTCACCGGCAACGAGCGCGAACGCGCCGCGCTGCTCGCGAAGGCCGCCGCGCTCCCGCGGGTGGGCGAGTAGCGCGCGTCGCTGCTCAACCCGCCGAGGCGGCGCGCCGGACGCGGCGACGCTCCCGCGCGCCCTCGACGAGGTCGTAGAGCACGGGCAGCACGACGAGCGTGAGCGCGGTCGACGACACCAGACCGCCGATGACGACGAGCGCGAGCGGCTGCGAGATGAACCCCCCGCTCCCGGTGAGTCCGATCGCGAGCGGCAGCAGCGCGAAGATCGTCGCGAGCGCCGTCATCAGGATCGGTCGCAGACGACGGGATGCACCGTGCAGCAGCGCGTCGCGCACGTTCATGCCGCGATCGCGGTACTGGTTCACGAGGTCGACGAGCACGATCGCGTTCGTCACGACGATGCCGACGAGCATGAGCACCCCGACGAGCGATGCGACGCCGAGTGGGATGCCCGTGATGACCTGCAGCGCGATCGCACCGGTCGCCGCGAACGGCACCGAGACGAGCAGCAGCAGCGGCTGCAGGAGCGAGCGGAACGTCGCCACCATGACGATGTAGACGATGAGGATCGCCGCGTGCAGCGCGAGACCGAGTTGCGAGAACGACTCGGCCTGGTCGGCCGAGACGCCGCCGATCGCGGCGGAGGCACCCGCAGGCAGGTCGGCGGCGGCGATGGCCGCGGACACCTGCGCGCTCGCGGTGCCGAGGTCGTCGTCGTTCGGCGTCGCCGAGATCGTCGCGCTGCGCAGGCCCTGCACGGTGGTGACGGATGACGGTCCGTCGACCTCGGCGACGGTGGCGAGCGAGTCGAGCGGCACGATTCCGGTGGGCGTCGGGACGCTGAGCGCCGAGAGCGCCTCGACGGAGGCCGGCGGGTCCTGCGATGCGAGGTAGATCGTGAGGGTCTTCTCGTCGATCACGACCGAGCCGGCCGGCTGCGGCTGCATCGCCGCCGACACGAAGCCGCCGAGCGCGACCTCGGAGTAGCCCACGGCCGCGGCATCCGCCCGGTTCACCTCGACCGCGATGTAACGGCGCGACTCCGACAGGTTCGAGCTGGTCTGCGCGAGGGAGTCGAGTCCGTCGAGCTCCTGCTGCACCGAGTCGGTCGCCGCCTGCAGGTCTTCCGCGTTCGACGCGGTCACGTCGACCTCGATGTCGTTCGAGGCACCGAAGCCGCTCGCCGCGGTGAGCGTGATCTCGCCGACGTCGTCGAGGTCGTCGAGCTCCGTACGCACCGACGCCTGGAGCGCCTCCTGGTCGGCGTTCTCGTCGGTGGTGATCGAGTACGTGATGGTCGAACCGCCACCGCCGCCGAGGGCCGCCGCGAGTCCGCGGCCGCCGGAGCCGATCGAGGTCTGCACCGTCTCGACGCCGTCGGTGTCGCGGATGGCCTGCTCGACGGATTGCGACGCCTCATCCATCGCCTCGAGGCTCGTGCCGACGGGGAGCACCTGCGACACCTGGAACGTGTTCTGCCCGCTCGACCCGAGGAAGTTCGTCTTCATGAACGGCACGAGCGCGATGGTGCCGCCGAGGATCAGCACCGCGATGATCAGCGTGGTGACGCCGTGCCGGAGCGTCCACTCGATGATGGGCAGGTAACCGCGTTGCAGCCGCGTCGGGTGCTCGAGTTCGTCGGCGGCGCTGCCCGATCCGTTCCCGAGACCGGTCGCTGTCGGCCGCCCGTCGTGGCCGCCGTACGATCCGCTCGCTGAGCCGGCCGAATCGAGCATGCTCTCGCCCTCGGCGACCGGCTCGGTGAGCACGGCGGTCGGCCTCGCCCGCAGACCCGTGTTGCCGTCGGCGTCGCGGAGTTCGGGCGCGAGCCACACGTCGTCGACGAACGCCGCGGCGGCGAGCTCCGCCTCCCGCGCCTCCTCGGCGTCGATCGCGGCATCCTGTCCCTCAGCGCGCCGGGGCCTCGCCGGCTTCAGGAACCAGTACGCGAGCACGGGCACGATCGTGAGCGAGACGAGCAGCGACGCGAGCAGCGCGATCGTCACCGTGAACGAGAACGGGCGGAACAGCTCCCCCGTCACGCCTTCGACGAGCGCGAGCGGCAGGAACACCGCCACGGTCGTGATCGTCGACGCGGTGATCGCGCCGGCCACCTCGCGCACCGCGCGCACGATCGTCGACGCCTTGTCGACGCCGGCGACGAGGTGCCGCTTGATGTTCTCGATGACGACGATGGAGTCGTCGACGACGCGTCCGATGGCGATCGTGAGGGCGCCGAGCGTGAGGATGTTCAGGGTGTAGTCGGCGGCCTGCAGTCCGATGAAGGTGATCAGCACCGAGGTCGGGATCGAGATCGCGGTGACGAGCGTCGCCCGCACCGACAGCAGGAAGAGGAGGATCACGATCACCGCGAACAGCAGGCCCAGCAGGCCCTCGGTCGCGAGCGACTCGATCGACTGCTCGATGTACGGCGCCTGGTCGAAGACCACGGTGAACGAGGCGCCCGGGTTGGTCGTGTCGAGACTCGCCTCGAGCTCGGGCAGCAGGTCGCGCACGGCGTTCGACACCTCGACCGTGTTCGCGGCCGGCAGCTTCGTGACCGTGATCGTGAGCGCGGGCTCGCCGTTGACGCGCGAGATGCTGGTCACGGGGTTGTCGGTCAGTTCGACGGATGCCACGTCGGCGATGGTCGTGGCGGCGGGGACGCGCAGCGCGGCCTGACCGGTGGCGGCGCCCGCTTCAGGGAAGGCGACGTCGGCGCCGTCCGTGCCATCCGCGCCATCGGCACCGGGACCAGCCTCGTCGGGCGCGGCGGCACCGGACTCGGACTCGTCGGCCGCGGCATCCGTCACCGCCTCGGTCGCGCCGAGCACCGGCAGGGCGGCGATCTCGTCGACGCTGCCGATCACGGCCCCCGTCTGCACCGCGAAGGTCGAGCCGCCCTCGGTGATGGTGCCCGCGGGCACGAGCAGTCCGTTCTGCTGCAGGGCGTCGCGGATGGCCTGCTGCGTGATGCCGCGGGCCGCGAGCTCGGCCGGGTTCGGGGTGATCGTGACCCGCTGGCCCACGTCGCCGATGAGCGACGCATCGCGCACCCCGTCGAGGTCGCGGATCTCGCCGAGCGTCGTGCGGTTGATCTCGTCGGACAGGGCGCTGACGTCGTCGGCACCCGTCACGGCGACCGCGATCACGGGGAAGTCGTCGAGGCTCAGCGCGAGCACGCGCGGGTCGACGTCCTCGGGAAGCTGACCGGCGATGCGGTTCACCGCCGAAAGCAGCTTCTGCTCGGCGAAGGCGAGGTCGGTGCCGTACGTGAACACCGCGGTGACCCGGGAGAGCCCGGTCGAGCTCGTGGTCGACGTCGACTCGAGCCCCGTGATGCCCTGGATCGCGGTCTCGATCGGCGTCGAGACATCCGTGTTCACGACGTCGGGCGCCGCGCCCGGGTACGACGTCACGATCGACAGCTGTGGGAACTCGATCGACGGCGCGAGCTCCTGCTTGAGGTTGGTGAGCGCGATACCACCGAAGATCGCGACGACCACCGTGACCAGCGCGATCAGCGCACGATTCCTCATACTGAGCGCGGCAAGCAGGTGCATTCCACGATTCTCTCAGGGGCATGGCCGCCCGATGTCACAGGCGGCTGGGAATCGCGCCTAGACGACCGACGCGAGCAGGGCCGGCTCGGGCTCGGCCACCGGCGAGCGGGCGAGCGACCGCCACGTTCGAGCGAGCGCCGCGACCGCAGCATCCGTCGTCTCGGGGGAGTAGCAGATGGGCTGTCGCAGGACTCGTTCGTATGCCCCGTCGACCCCGAACCGCGGCCCCGCTGCCACGATGAGCCCCTCGCGTCGGGCCGCGAGCGCGAGCTGCGAGCTGACGGGCGCCCCGAGTCCGATCCAGGTCACGATGCCGCCGTCGACGTGGGGCACGTCCCACTCGGGGAACGTGCGCGCGAGCAGTCGTTCGAGCCGATCACGGCCGGTTCGCAGCTGCTCACGGCGAAGCTCGATGATCTCGTCCATGCGGCCGAGCAGGCGGGTGACCATGAGCTGCTCGAGGATCGGCGTGCCGAGATCGCCGGGGGAACGCACCGCGAGCAGGCGCCGGATCAGCGGGCGATCTGCACGGATCCACCCGACGCGGATGCCGCCCCACACCGACTTGCCGACGGAACCGACCATCACGGCAGGTCCGTCGGCCGCCATCGGTGGGAACGCCCCCGCCCGATCGATGTCGAGCTCGGCCGTCGTCTCGTCGGCGATCACGATGGTGCCCTGGCGCGCGGCCGCGTCGAGCGCCTGGGCGCGGGCCTCGCGGCTCATCGTGCGCCCCGTCGGGTTCTGGAAGTCGGGCATGAGGTAGGCGGCGATCGGATTCGAGTGCCGGATCGCCTGCACGAGGGTGGCGGTCTCCTCTCGTTCGTCGACGCCGGGGCCGTGCGGTGCGACGGGCACCGGCACGAGGCGCGCGCCCGCTGCACGGAAGGCCTCGTACGCATGCGGGTAGGTGGGCACCTCGATGAGCGCCCGATCGCCACGGCCGACGAGTGCACGCGAGAGCAGGGCGATCGCGTGCTGTGCGCCGATCGTGACCATGATCTGCTCGGGCGTCGTCGGGAGCCCGCGCGCCGTGTACCGGTCGGCGATCGCGGCGCGCAGCGCCGG
>DASUVU010000139.1:0-8983 GCA_036378815.1 Agromyces sp.
GTCGAGATGATGATGGCGCCCGCGTTGGGGCCGGAGCCGGCGTGCGTTCGGATGAGCCCGAGCACCTCGAGCACGCGCAGGGCCTCGCGCACGCTCGACCGGCCGACGCCGAGCTCGGCCGAGAGGGCGCGCTCACCGGGCAGCCGGTCGCCCGGCACGAGGTCGCCGCTGACGAGGCGCGACTCGACGTGCTCGAGCACGGACTGCCAGGCGCGCGCGCCATCCGTCATGCGATCTCCCTACGTGTGGTCTGACCACGGTAGCATGTGTGGTCAGACCACACGTGGGCGCATCGCGACTATGGCACGATGACGGCGCGCCCCCGCAGGGTTCCCTCGTGCAGGCGGCGATACGCCTCTGGCGCCTCGTCGAGTGAGAAGGTCTCGGTCTCGACGTGCACGAGGCCGGCGCGTGCGAGCTCGAACACCTCGAACAGCTCCGAGCGCGACCCCCAGTAGGGCGAACGCACCGTCGCGTCGTACGGAGTGGTGAGCATCCCGCTCGGGAGCGTGCCGGCGCCGACGCCGACGAGCACCTGGTCGCCCTCGACGGCGACCATCGCGTGGCCCGAGTCCAGCGTCTGCTGGATCGTGACGAAGTCGAAGACCGCGGTCGCGCCCTTGCCGCCGGTGAGCTCCTTCACGCGGTCGGCCGCCTCGGCGTCGGACGGGAACACGTGATGTGCGCCCACCTCCGTCGCGAGCTTCAGCTTGTCGACGTTCACGTCGAGTGCGATCACCATGGCGGGCGTCAGTGCGCGGAGGATCTGGATCGCCACATGGCCGAGCCCGCCCGCGCCGATCACCACGGCCGTCGACCCCGGCACGAGCTTCGGCAGTGACTGCTTGATCGCGTGGTACGGCGTGAGCCCGGCATCGGTCAGGGCGACGTTGGCGACCGGGTCGAGGTCGCCGATCGGAAGCAGGTGGCGGGCGTTCGGCACGATCATGTACTCGGCCATCGAGCCGGGGGACCCGAGTCCGGGCGGTGCTATGCCGAGTTCGGCAGCCCGCTCGCAGTAGTTCTCCTTGCCCTGCGCGCACTGGTAGCACCGCCCACAGCCCTGCGGGCCGTACACGGCGACGGATTCGCCCACCTCGAGGCCGGTCACTCCGTCGCCGAGCTTGTCGACGACGCCGACACCTTCGTGCCCCAGCGTGAGCGGCAGCCCGTAGATGTACTGCTCCTCGTCGAGTCCCATGATGAAGCTGTCGGAGTGGCACGCTCCCGCAGCAGTGACCTTGATCCGCACCTCGCCGGGACCGGGCTCGGGCGTCTCGATCTCGACCACTTCGGGCTCGGCGCCGATCTGCCGGTACTGCAGTGCCTTCATCTCGCATGCTCCGTTCGTCGGCCGGACTTCGCTTCCGGATGAGCCCAGTCTTCAACATCCGGCTGCGGGATGCCGCGACGAAAGTCCTGTACCCGCTCTGCGAACTCGGGCAGTCTGGGTGCGTGAGCGGATACACGGACCCCGAGTTTCCCGACCGACGACTGAGCAATGCCGAGCGCGAGGAGGCCGTCGGCCATCTCGCCACCGCCGAGGCCGAGGGCCGGCTCACCGCCCTCGAGTACGAGCAACGCGCGACCGCCGCAAGGGCGGCGGTCACCCGCGGCGATCTCGTGCCGCTGTTCGCAGACCTCCCAGAGCCGGCTCCGGCCGAGGAGCAGCTGCCGCGCACGACGGCGGCCACGGCTCCCGGGATGCCCGGCCCGATCACGCCGCCGCCCGGCGCGTACACGAGCGACGTGCCGCCGAGCTACGAAGACTCCGGCAGGGGACGAGCGCTCGGCGGTGCGGTCGGAGCGACGGTCATGGCGCTGGTGCCGTTCCTCGCGGTCGGCCTGTTCTTCCTCTTCGGGTTCAACGGGAGCTTCGCGTGGTCGTGGCTGTGGTTCCTGCTGATCCCGATCGCGGGCATCATCATCTACGGGCCCGGATCCGAGTATCGGCGCTCTCGCCGCTGACCTGTTGACTCAGGCCTTCTTCGGGCGGATCCGGATGCGGTTCTCGCCCGTCTCATCCAGTTCGACGACACCGGCCCGCGACTTCACGAAGTCGGTGAACGACCCGAAGCCCAGGCGGCGTTCCTGGAACGTGGGATCCATGCGGAGCATCTGGTTCTTCACCGCGCCGCTGGTCTGCCACTCCTGATCGTTCTTCGCCCGGAGCAGTTCCATGGCCTTGAGCAACAGGCGACCGGGGTTCCGCGTGGTCGGCGCCGGGGTGGCATCCGCGTCGCCGTCCGACTTCGCGGGAGCCTTCGCCCTCTCGCTCGTGGCCGTCTTGGTCGGGGTCGTCTCGGCTGCGGCATCCGTCGCCTTCGCCTTCGTGCCGCTCGTCGCCCGTCGTGCCTTCGTCGCCGGCGGTGTGACCACCTGATCAGCGGATGCCGCTGCGACCACCTCGTTCGCCTCGTCGTCCTCGACCGAGGCATCCGTCGACAGCAGGGCGTCGTAGTCGGCGTACTCGTCGCAGGCCGCGGTGAGCGCCCGGCTCGTCCCGCCGGCCACGCCGATGCCGACGACGTAGCGCCCGAGGCGCCGGGCCTTCTGGGCGAGCGCGACGTAGTCGGAATCGCCCGCGACGATGACGATGTGCGAGAGGTCCTCGATGCGGAAGAGGTCTTCGACGGCGTCGACCGAGAGGCGGATGTCGGCGCCGTTCTTCGTGGCGGACAGCGGGAAGAGCTGCACCAGGTCGACGGCGCGATCGATGAGCTGCCCGCGGTAGCTCGCGTTCACGGGCGTCGACCAGTCGGCGTAGGCCCGGGCGATCGCGATGGTGCCGAACGTGGCGGCGAAGTCGAGCACGGCGTCGACGTCGACCGTGGCCTCCTTCAGGCGTTCGGCCGCCTGCGTGCCCGGCGACACCGTCTTGGAACGCGGGGTGTCCTTCCGGTAGGCCCCCTCGCCGTGCAGTTGGTCGTACCGGGAGATGACGATGTTGTCGAAGTCGAAGTAGAGGGCCACGCGGGGTTCTGCCGAGGCGTGCATGTCGTCGAGCCTATGCCCACCGCCCGGGCTTCACATGAAGCGGTTGCATCATTGTGGGCTGGTGCAGTAGGTGAGCACCACCTGCGTGCCCACTTCGACAGGGCCCGGTGCCGGTGACTGACTGACGACCACCGCGTCCTCTCCTTCGCACGGTCCTCCCGCCACACGCCTGGTGGGCATCCCCAATGCCTCTGCCCCGGATGCGGCTTCGTCGACATTCCTTCCGAGGTAATCCGGTAGGTCGACGATGACAGGTTTGGGGCTGGGAGTGGGGGTGGCATCCGGGTCGGTTCCACCACTTCCGGGGTCGCCGCCGCCGGTGTCGGGCGCGGGTCCGGTCGACACATAGACCTTGATTTGGGTGCCGGGTGTGTACCCGGTTCCAGCGGCAGGTTCGGTTCGAACGACAAGGCCTTCTTCTACCACGTCGTCCGCCGCCTCAGCCTGTTCCGGGGTGTTGTCGTATCCCTCCAATCGCTCGCTTGCGGCGTCGAACGTGCTGCCCGACACGTCGGGCACCGTCAGGGTTTGGGTGCCGCTCGAGACGTACACCGTCACGGGCTTTCCCTCCTCGACCGACGTGCCGGCGCGTGGCTCGGTCCACAGAACCGATTCCGTCGTCTCGGTCGTGTCGGCCACGAATGATTTCTCCGGCATGTAGCCCTCTTCTTGGAGAATGGTCTTCGCCTCGTCCCACGTCTTGTCGGCGACTGGGGGCACCCCGTCCGAGCCTTGATTCAGCGTGAGGGCGATGATGGTGCCGATCACGACGAGGCCCAGGACGGCGATCACGCCGATGATGAGGCCTCGCATCGCACGCGACAGCGAGCGCCGCGACCGTCCTGCCGGGGTCGTTGACGCGTCGGTGGGCTCGGGACCGCCGGGTGAGTCGACCCCAGGGGGAGGCGCGTCCCTCCCTGCCATGGTCGGGATGGGAGTCGACTCCGACCGGAGGATGGGGATGAATGTGCTGGGAACGTCGCCGGAATCCGCCGCATGGAGGACGGGTTCCGGGGCGGGCACCTCGCTCGTCGGCTGAGGTCCCGTCGGCACGGACACGGGTCCAGACGCGGCATCCGTTCTCGTCACCATGCCGGTCTCGGCGACCGGTGCGACCTCGAAGAGCCGGGTGTCGTCACCGCGGAGGTAGAGCACCGGTGTCACCCACTCGAGCGTGCCCTGGCCGAGTCCGAGGATCTCGATGCGGCCGCTGCGGACTGCATCGTCGATGCTCCGGCCATGCGCGAGCGCGGAGTAGAACCCTCGGGAGAACTCGATCGCCGCCTTGTCGCTGATCTCGAACTGCATCGCCGCGACTGCGTGGATGCCGCTCTGGGCGAGTGCGCCCGCCGTTCCGGAGAACAGGTCGTCTCTCCCTCCAGCGCCGGAGCTGCAGGTGTTGAGCAGGACGAGGCGCGGCGACGGATCCGCCTCATCGATCAGGTCCGCGAGGCTGGACGCCGGCACGTTGTGGGCGCGGCCCTCTCTGCCGACGAACGCGAGCAGGCCCTCATCGGTCTCGGTGTCGTACGTGCCGTGGCCGATGAAGTGCAGCACATGCCACTCGCGCGAGAGCAACTGGTCGTGCACGGCCGACCACGTCACCGGGTCGACCCAGCTGATCGTCACGCGTCCCGCGTCGATCTGGGGTCGAAGCGCATCTTCGAGCAGCGCCTTCTCGGCCTCGACGTCGAGGGCAGGGAGACCTCGGGGCGAGGACACCATGCCGAGGATGCGCAGCGGCGGATCGATCGCGAGCGCCGCGGGCGCGTGCCGGGCGGGGACGCGTCTGACGAGCGGCTCCTTGCGGCACAGGTAGGTGCCGGTTTCGGGATCGAACAAGGTCTCCCACGGAAGCGCCACGAGGCCCGGCGCGCTCAACCGCAGCACCAGCTGGATGCTCTTGCCACGTTCCGAGGCGACGGCGACACTCGTGCGGTAGGCCGAGTGCACGTCGCCTTGGAACACGGCATCGAAGAGCTGCCTCCCGACGCGCTGAATCGCAGCTTCCGTCGTGGGGACGACACGTCGCGCCATCACGGCTGACGCGAGAATACTCTCCTCGAGCTGAGGTCGGTGCTCGACGAGTGCGTCGAGGTCGAGCGAGAAGCTCGCCGTGGGCTCCCCGCCGCCGACGGAGCGCATGACCTGCACCACGTAGGAGCCCGGATCGGTTCCGGGCCTGATCTCGAGCTCCAGAACGTTGTCCATGAGCACCTCACCCCTTCGGCGTCAGGGTCACGGTGGCAGTGAACTCGCCTCGGTTGTCGGAGAGCACGGTGTCGTTGGGGCCGAGCAGCATCTCGCCGGCCTCGGGGCAGACGTAGGTCTCCTCGTTGTAGACGGAGAACCCGACGGACTGGGTGTCGAGGCGCCCCATGAGTCCGAACGGTCGGATGTGCGGGTACACACTCTGCCCGTAGGACTCGCCCGCCGTGCTTCCGCCGGGACCGACGGCCGCCTCGGTCTCGTCGAACACGGCTTCGCCGCGGGCGGAGATGTGGACGGAGTCGCCCTCCTCGCACGAGACGCCAGTCGTCGTCCAGGCCGTGTCGACGGGCACGACGATCTCATTCGAGACCGCGGATCCGTTGCCCCCGGCGTTGCCGCCGGATCCCGTCGGCCCGGTCGGGCCTCGAGGCACGAGCAGGAGTGCGCCGAGCGCTCCGGCCGCGGCCGCGAGGACCACTCCGCCGACGACGAGCCACGGCTTCCAACGTCGGGGTCGCGCCGGCGCCGATGTCGATGCCGCGGCTGCCGTGGACGCTGCAGTATCGGCGTCCCGGGATGCCGCAGCCGACTCGGGCTCCGACGTGGCCGTCACGACCGGCATCGGCGCGATGTCGAAGAGGTGCGTGTCCTCGCCGCGGAGGTAGAGCACGGGCGTGATCCACTCGAGCGTCGCGCGGCTGAGCCCCAGGATTCCGATGCGGCCGCTGCGAACCGCCTCGTCGACCCCGCGCCCGTGCGCGAGCGCCTTGTAGAAGCCGCGCGCGAACGCGATCGAGGCGTCGTCGCTGATCGCGTACTGCATCGCGGCCACCGCGTGGATGCCGCTGTGTGCGAGCGCCGCTGCCGTGCCCGAGAAGAGATCCTGGGTCCCCGATGCCCCGGACTGGCACGAGTTCAGCACGACGAGTCGCGGGGTCGGATCGGCCTCGTCGAGCAGGCCCGCGAGCCGCGAGGCGGTCACGAGATCGGCGCGGCCGTTGCGTCCGACGAACGCGAGCACGCCCTCGTCGGTCTCGGTGTCGTAGCCGCCGTGGCCGATGAAGTGCAGCACATGCCACTCCTCCTCGAGCAGCTTGTCGTGCACGCCCGTCCAGGTGACGTCGTCGAGCCAGTGCAGCTCCACTCGTCCCCCCTCGATGTGCGGACGCAGCGCATCCTCGAGTCGGCTGCGCTCGGCCTCCACGTCGAGCGGGGGCAGACCGGCCGGTGACGAGATCATTCCCAGGATCTTGAGCGGAGGGGTGACCGCGAGCGCCGGCGGCGAGTAGGGGGCCGGAACGTGCCGGACGAGCGGCTCCTTGAGGCAGAGGTACGCCTGCGACTCGGAGTCGAACAGCGCCTCCCACGGCAGTGCGGCGAGCCCGGGTGCATCGAGGCGGAGCGCGATCTGCACGCCCTTCCCACGCTCGGCGGCAACGGCCGCGCTCGTGCGGTACGCGGTGCGGATGTCGCCGCGGAACGTCGCATCGAACAGGCGGACGCCGACGCCCTGCACCGCGGCCTCGGTGTCCGACATGATCCGCCGCGTGGAGACCGACGACGAGAGGATGCTCGCTTCGACGAACGGCCTCCGTGCGACGAGCTCGTCGACGTCGAGTGTGATCGTCTCGACGGGTTCGCCGCCACCGACGGAGTGCAGGACCCGCACCACGTAGGTGTCGGGTTCCGGCCCGGGTGCGATCTCCAGTTCGACGATCGTGTCCATGTCGTCACCTCTGGGACAGCCACCGCATGGTCACGCGGAAGTTCGCGGTAGAGCTGGCCGCCGCGACGTAGGCGCCGACCTCGAGGCTGATCTGGATGCCGAACTCCACCTCGAGCTCGTCGGGTGCGTCCTCCTGCCCGCGCATCTGACGGACGAGCGCACTCACGGCCGGCCGCGCGTGCGCCAGCACCTCGTCGAGACTCTGTTCCGTGCGCTCGATGAGGCGTCCGGTCGAGATCCCGCGAGTCGTCAGGCCAGCGGAAGGCGCCCCGTCGTCAGCCACTTGGACGACGACCTCGTCGCCATCCGCTGTCGTGAAGATCGCGAGCCGTTCCATGCGGCCACCTCCAGTCGGTCCGCGTCTCATCCACTCGGAATGAGCGTGACTTCGGCCCGGAACGCACCCTCGTTGCCGTCGAGGTGGTCCTGGTTGATGCCCAGCCAGAGCTGCGTGGTCGCGAACTCGCACCGGAAGGTGGTGCCGGTCCCGACGGCGAACATGGTGTCCAGGTCTTCGAAGCCGCCGATCACCGAGGCAGTGTTCGCCTGTTCGAGCGGGCGCGGCAGTTGCGGCTGGCCGTCGGCCACGCCGTTCGGGCCGATCTGCGAGTTGGTCGCCGCGTGCCACGTCGAGCCGCTGACGCGGATCTCGTACAGGTCGCCCGGCGCGCACGGCACACCGGTCGGCGTCCACTGCTCATGGGCGAGCACCTCGAGCGGCACCGCGCCGGCGACTCCGCCATCGACGATGTCGTCACCGTTCAGCTCATCCGACTGGACCGGTCCCGACACCCCGCCCGTGAGGATCCGCTCGACGGCCGGTGGCCGAAGCAGTGCGACGGCAGCGACGGCACCCGCGATGGCGACGATCGCGATGAGACTCACCACCAGCCACGGCTTCCAGCGGGATGGAGGCTTCGGCGCGGTCGTCGGTTTCGACACGGGCCGCGTCGGAGGCCGGGTCGGCGGACGTGGCGTGGCCGACCCCGACGGTCCGGCCGACTTCCCTCGCGCCGGCTGCGTCGGCGTGGGCCGGGTCCACCATGGAGGCTCGGTCGAGTCGCCGATGAGCGGCGGCGGGGTCGGGGCAGGCGCCGGCGGGACGCCCATCGAGGGCGCATCCGTCGGAGTGTCGCCGGCATCCGTCGACGTGCCTCGGGCGCCCGTGGGAGTCGTGTCGGCATCCGTCGAAATCCTGTCGGCATCCGTGGGAGTGGTGTCGGCATCCGTCGACGTCGGCATCGGGGCCACGTCGAAGAGCTTCGTGTCCTCGCCGCGGAGATACAGGACCGGTGTCACCCACTCGAGCGTTCCCCGTCCCATGCCGAGGATCCCGATTCGACCGCTGCGTACGGCCTCGTCGATGCCCCGGCCGTGCGAGAGCGCCGTGTAGAAGCCCCGCGCGAACTCGATCGCGGCGTCGTCGCTGATCGAGAACTGCATCGCCGCCACTGCGCGGATGCCGCTGTGTGCGAGCGCCGCGGCGGTGCCGGAGAAGAGGTCGGTGGTGCCGCCCGCGCCCGACTGGCACGAGTTGAGCACGACGAGCCGAGGGGTGGGTTCGGCCTCGTCGAGCAGGTCCGCGAGGCTCGACGCGGTGACGTAGTCGGCTCGACCGTCGCGGCCGACGAATGCGAGCACCCCTTCATCGGTCTCGACGTCGTACGTTCCGTGCCCGACGAAGTGCAGCACGTGCCACGGGTCTTCGAGCAGCTTGCCGTGCACTCCGGTCCAGGTCACGTCATCGAGCCACTCCAGCACCACCCGGCCCGATTCGAGATGAGGCCGCAGCGCCTCCTCGAGCCGTTCGCGCTCCCCGCCCACGTCGAGGGCGGGAAGGCCGCGCGGCGAGGCGACCATGCCGAGCACGCGCATCGGAGGTTCGATCGCGAGCGTGGCGGGGGAGTGCGGCGCCGGCACGTGTCGCACCAGCGGTTCCTTGCGGCAGAGGTAGATGCCCGTCTCATCGTCGAAGAGCGCCTCCCAAGGGAGCGCCGCGAGGCCCGGCGCCGTGAGCCGGAGTGCGATCTGCACGCCCGTTCCGCGTTC
>DASUVU010000140.1:0-4904 GCA_036378815.1 Agromyces sp.
CCCGCATTCCAGGAGAGCGAGGAGGGCAAGGCCTTCATGGCCGCGCTCGGTGAGTACACCAACCAGGACGGCATCCCCGGCTTCCCGCACTGCGTGTGGAGCTGGATCGGTGCTGCAACGCTCGACCAGGCGTTCCAGAACATGGAGGAGCCGACGCGAGAGAGCTTCATGGAGGCACTCCTGAACATCTCGGACTTCGACGCTCCGTTCATGCTCCCCGGCGCCGAGATCGACACCACCATCGACGGGATCCCCGCGGTCTCGACGGTCGTGGTGCAGAAGTACAACGGGAAGGGCTATGACACGGTCGAATCCTTCGGCTGATCTCAGAGCCTGACGCTCGACGAACGACCGCCGCCCGGGCTCTCGGCCCGGGCGGCGGTCTCGTTGCGTCTTCGCCGTGCTCGAGATCGAGCGCCGGATGGATCCGGGGTCGGATGGATCCGGGGTCAGCGGATGGATCCGGGGTCAGCGGATGGATCCGGGTCAGATGGGTTCGCCCCGCTGCAGGCGAGCGGCGAGCAGGGTGTTCCGCAGGAGCATGGCGATCGTCATGGGCCCCACGCCACCGGGCACGGGCGTGATCCAACCCGCGATCTCCGCGACGGCGGGGTAGTCGACGTCGCCGCGCAGGCCGTCCGGGGTGCGGTGGATGCCGACATCGACGACCGCGGCGCCCGGCCGGACGTGATCGGCCGTGATCAGTCCGGGCCGTCCGGCCGCGGCCACCAGCAGGTCGGCCGACCGGGTGACCTCGGCCAGGTCACGCGTGCGAGAGTGTGCGACCGTCACCGTGGCATTGCGTGCGGTGAGCAGCTGCGCCAGCGGGGCTCCCACGAGCTCGGATCGCCCGACCACGACGGCGCGGGCGCCCGCGATCTCGACACCGGCGGCATCGAGCAGTTCGATGACGCCGCTCGGCGTGCAGGGACGAAGTCCCGGCTTGCCGCGGGCGAGCAGCCCGGCGCTCAGCGTCGTCAGTCCGTCCACGTCCTTCTCCGCCGGAATGAGGTCGATGAGCGGGCCGGCGTCGAGGCCCTCGGGCAGTGGCAACTGGAGGAGGATGCCCGAGACCGCCGTGTCCTCGGCGAGTCGAGTGATGGTCGCGGCGATCTCGTCGGCGCTCGTTCCGCCGTCGAGGTGCACGTGATGGTCGGCGATGCCGACCGCCGAAGCCTGCCTGCGCTTGCTCGCGACGTACACCTCGCTCGCCGGGTCGTCGCCGACGAGCACCGTGGCGAGGCCGGGGACCGTGCCGGTGGAGGCGGTGAAGTCGCTGATCTCGTCGGCCAGCCGTTCGCTCAGACTGGCGGCGATCGCCTTGCCATCGATGACGCGCGCGGTCATCGTGCCTCGATCCTGACCAGGAAACCCATCGATCCTGCCCTCCTGCGTGGTCGCTGCACGAGGAGGTCCTCCTCGTCACCGGCCATCCTCGCACAGAATGTCAACAAAATTATGGACACTTCCGTCCTGCGGAAGCGTCCGATATCGAGCCGTCGAGGATCGCCGGTGACACGACATCGGCGCCCCCGCGACCCGATGGGTCAAGCGAGGGCGCCGGTCGGCGGCGTCCGCTCAGGCCTGTTGCGGCACGAGGTCGAATGACACGCGGCCGTCGTTCGACACCGCGGCGTCGAGCGTCTTGTCATCGAGCGTCACGGCGGCCCGTTCGCCCAGGTAGACGCGGGCGCCATCCTGTTCGATGACGGCGTCGTGCTCCTCGGGGGTGGGCACGATCGCGACGGCGAACTCCGTGCTTCCGGCGTCCGGCGCGTCGATTCGAAGGCCGCTTCCCTCGGGCCCCTGCCGGCGTGAGACGAGTTCCTTCACCACGACGGCGGCGGTATCGGTCAGTGTGAGCATGCGCTTCTCCTCTGCGATTCCTGTGCGATCACGAAGGGCCAACCCTTCCGAGATCCCGAGGCATCCGCCACCCCTTGCGATCGCATCCCGGATGGCGCACACTTGGCGACCCTCGGCTGCGGCATCCGCCCTCGACCGACTCAGGGACCACCTGCGACAGGCTCAGCGACCGTCGTCTCCGCGCACCCCGTGACGCCTCCCAGCCGCACGCATTACCCTGAAGCGTGACTTCTGAAGATGTCCTCGTCGAGGCTGCGGCTTCCGAGGAGCCCACCGCGATGACGTTCGGCGATCTCGGCCTCGATGGTCCCGTGCTCAAGGCGCTCGACGACGTCGGTTACGAGACGCCGTCGGCGATCCAGGCCGCGACCATTCCGGCGCTGCTCGCCGGACGCGATGTCGTCGGACTCGCGCAGACCGGCACCGGCAAGACGGCGGCCTTCGCGCTGCCGATCCTCGCCCGGCTCGACGTGTCGCAGAAGACCCCCCAGGCGCTCGTGCTCGCACCGACCCGTGAGCTGGCGCTGCAGGTCTGCGAGGCGTTCGAGCGCTACGCCGCCCACCTCAAGCACGTGCACATCCTCCCCGTCTACGGCGGGCAGGGCTACGGGGTGCAGCTCTCGGCACTGCGCCGCGGGGTGCACATCGTGGTCGGCACGCCCGGTCGCATCATGGATCACCTCGACAAGGGCACGCTCGACCTGTCGGAGCTCAAGTACCTCGTGCTCGACGAGGCCGACGAGATGCTGAAGATGGGCTTCGCCGAAGACGTCGAGACGATCCTCGCCGACACGCCCGCTGACAAGCAGGTGGCCCTGTTCTCGGCGACGATGCCGGCCGCGATCCGCCGCATCTCCAAGCAGTACCTCCGCGACCCCGACGAGATCACGGTCAAGACGAAGACGCAGACTGCGGCGAACATCACGCAGCGCTATCTCGTGGTGTCCTACGCGCAGAAGGTCGACGCCCTCACCCGCATCCTCGAGGTCGAGAACTTCGAGGGCATGATCGTGTTCGTGCGCACGAAGAACGTCACCGAGGAGCTCGCCGAGAAGCTCCGCGCCCGCGGCTACTCCGCGGCCGCGATCAACGGCGACATCGCCCAGGTCCAGCGCGAACGCACGGTGAACCAGCTCAAGTCGGGCAAGCTCGACATCCTGGTGGCGACGGATGTCGCGGCGCGCGGCCTCGACGTCGAGCGCATCAGCCACGTGGTGAACTTCGACATTCCGCCCGACAGCGAGCCGTACGTGCACCGCATCGGACGCACGGGCCGCGCCGGACGCACCGGCGACGCGATCAGCTTCGTCACCCCGCGGGAGCGCAGCCTGCTCGCCCGCATCGAGAAGGCCACCAAGCAGCCGATCACCCAGATGCAGCTGCCGAGCGTCGAGGACGTGAACGTCACCAGGCTGGCACGGTTCGACGACCGGATCACGGCTGCTCTCGACCAGGCTGAGCGCATCGAGGGATTCCGCGACATCATCGCCCACTACATGCGGCACCACGACGTGCCCGAAGTCGACGTGGCGGCCGCGCTCGCGGTGGTCGCCCAGGGTGATTCGCCGTTGCTGCTCGAGCCCGAGCCCGAGCGGCCGAGGCGCCCCGAGCGGTTCGAACGCGACGACCGCCCCCGCGGCGAGCGCCGAGGGGGCGGACGCGACGGCGAGCGCCCAGAGCGTCGTCCGCGTCCGGGGTCGAAGCCGCTGGTGCCGTACCGCATCGCGGTCGGCCGCCGCCATCGGGTCGAGCCGCGGCAGATCGTCGGTGCGCTCGCGAACGAGGGCGGCCTCAGCCGCGACGACTTCGGCGCGATCCAGATCCGTCCCGAGTTCTCGCTCGTGGAGCTGCCGGCCGACCTGTCCGACGACGTGCTCGACCGGTTGAGCGGCACCCGTATCTCGGGGCGGCTCATCGAGTTGCGTCCCGACACCGGTCCGCGCCGGCGCACCGACCGCGGCGGCGACGGCGACAGCAAGTCGTTCCGAAAGCCCCGTCACAAGAACTGAGCGAAGGTGAGCGGCTCGTTCGCTGCCAGAACAGGGTCGGCTCGGGCCGTGATGCATCGAACGGGCGCGTTCGCCGGGTTGCACCCTGCATCCGAGACTTCTCGATGACTGGGGCGGCCGGTGGACTTACGGCGCGGTCGTGGAACCGGGCCAGGTCCTGCCCGCCCACGGGTCGTAGTCGATCTCGAGCTCGGCCTGCGCGGGCCGCTCCTTCTCGGGCACGTGCTGCAGGTTGACGCGGATGCGATACCAGAGCGAGCTCGACCCGCGCATGCCGTCGACGAGCACGTCTGCGGGCTCGAGCTTCGCGACGACCTTCGGGTGCTTCGCCTTCCAGCGCTCGAGGCCCTCGAGCGCCTCGGGCTTCGTCTTCGCGCGAGCGATCTCGATGAGCGGCATCGTCGACGCGCGCCGGCCGGATCCGTCCGCCGACTTCGGCGGCTTCTCGGCCGGGCCGAGCTCCTCGGCGAGGGCGAGGAGGCCCTCGAGGCTGCCGACCGCGTCGTCGATGCCGGATGCCGCGTCACCGCGCTCGGCGAAGCGCTCGAGCACGGTGCGCACCGTGAACTGCTCGGGCCGGCACGTCGGCACCTCGTCCCAGTCGAGCGGCGTCGACACTCGTGCGTCGGGCAGCGGACGGACCGAGTACGCGGATGCCACGGTGCGGTCCTTCGCGTTCTGGTTGAAGTCGACGAAGACGCTCTCGCCGCGCTCCTCCTTCCACCAGCGCGCGGTGGCGAGGCCCGGGGCACGACGCTCCACCTCGCGCGCGAGCGTCTCGGCGGCGAGGCGCACCTCCTTGTACTCCCACCGCGGCTCGATGCGCACGAAGATGTGCATGCCACGCGAACCCGACGTCTTCGGCCAGCCGACGAGGCGGTGGTCGTCGAGCACCTCGCGGGCGACCATCGCCGTGTCGACGATCTGCGACCAGTCGACGCCGGGCATCGGGTCGAGGTCGATCCGCAGTTCGTCGGGATGATCGAGATCCTCGGCCCGGATCGGATGCGGGTTGAGGTCGAGGCATCC
>DASUVU010000141.1:0-2049 GCA_036378815.1 Agromyces sp.
GGTCATCGAGGTGCTGTTCGCCTTCCCCACCCTGCTGCTCGCTCTCCTGCTCATCGCCGTGGCCGGCCCCTCCGCGACGACGGCGATCTTCGCCGTCGGCCTCGGCACGGCGCCCGGATACGCCCGGATGATCCGCGGTCAGCTGCTGCAGGCGAAGGGCTCGGGATATGTCGAAGCCGCGGTCGCCCTCGGGCATTCGCGTGCACGGATCATCCGTCGCCAGGTGCTCCCGAACGGGCTGCGACCGCTCGTCGCCATCTTCGCGCTCTCGGTGGGCCAGTCGATCGTGTGGGCGTCGGGCCTGTCGTTCATCGGGCTCGGCGTCGCCCCGCCCTCGCCCGAGTGGGGTGCGCTGCTCGATGCGGGCCGCGCATACATCACCCAGGCCGGTTGGCTCACCGTCATCCCGGGCCTCGTCATCGTGGTGCTCGCACTCGCGACCACCACCCTCGGAACGCACGCCCAGCGTGCGCTGGAGAAGGGGGAACGCTCATGACCGCACTACTCGCTCCGGAGCAGCTCACCGCACCGCCGGCGGATCGCAGGAACCGTCTCGTGGTCGAGGGGTTGGAGGTCGCGTTCGACACCAGCCGCGGGCGCCGTCAGGTCGTGCACGGCGTCTCGTTCGAGCTTCCGGCCGGCGAGTGCGTCGCGATCGTCGGCGAGTCGGGCTCGGGCAAATCGGTCACCGCGCGCACCCTCGTCGGACTGGCGGGACGCGGGGCCGTCGTGCGGGCCGATCGCCTCGAGATCCACGGGAGGGACGTCCGCACGTCGGGGCAACGCGAATGGCAGCGGATCCGCGGAGTCGAGGTGGGGTTCATCCTGCAGGACGCGCTCGTCTCGCTCGACCCGCTGCGGGCCGTCGGTCGCGAGATCGAGGAGGCCCTCTCGCTGCACGGGGTCCGGGGTCGTCCCGAGCGGCGGCGGCGTGCCGTCGAACTCCTCGCGCGTGCCGGCGTGCCGTTCGCGGAACGACGGGCCCGGCAACGGCCCGACGAGCTCTCGGGCGGCCTCCGTCAGCGCGCGCTCATCGCCTCCGCCCTCGCGATCGACCCCGACATCGTGATCGCCGACGAGCCGACCACCGCCCTCGACGTGACGGTGCAGGCGCAGGTGCTCGACCTGCTGCACGAGACGAAGGGACGTGGCGCGTCGATCATCCTCATCAGCCACGACCTGTCGGTCGTCGCCGATCTCGCGGATCGCATCCTCGTGATGAAGGACGGACGCGTGGTCGAGCAGGGCGCGGCTCGCGACGTGCTCGGCGCACCGCGGCATCCGTACACCCGGGCCCTCATCGCCGCCGTGCCGGGACTCGACACTCGCGGTGCACCGCTCGTACCCGGTGCCGCCCTGCTTCCGCCCAGGACGGACCCGGGCACGGGCGGTGCGGTGCCCGTGCTCGAGGCCCGGGATCTCGCCAAGCGATTCCGCACCCCCGACGGCGCCGAGACGGTCGCGGCCGACGGGGTCTCGTTCACCCTGCATCGTGGCGAGACCCTGGGCATCGTCGGCGAGTCGGGGTCGGGCAAGAGCACGACGGCACGCATCGCGCTCGCGCTCGAGTCCGCGGATGCCGGCACGGTACGGCTGCTCGGACAGCCCTGGTCGGAGGTGCCCGAACCGCGCCGTCGCTCGCTTCGCCGTGCGATCTCGGTGGTCTCGCAGGACCCGCTGTCGAGCTTCGATCCGCGGTGGAACACCGAGCGGATCCTGCTCGACGCCCTGCCTGCGGACCGGTACCGCTCGACGGCCGAGCGCGCCGGCCGCGTGCGCGAGCTGCTCGCCCAGGTCGGGCTCGACGAGTCGGCGCTGGGCCGGTTCCCACTGCGGCTCTCGGGCGGCCAACGGCAGCGTGTCGCGATCGCCCGGGCCCTCGCTCCGTCGCCCGAGATCATCGTGCTCGACGAGGCGGTGTCGGCGCTCGACGTGACGATCCAGGCCCAGGTGCTCGACTTGCTGGCGCGGCTCCAGCGCGAGCTCGGTGTCGCGTACCTGTTCATCTCGCACGACCTCGGAGTGATCGCCCACCTCAGCGACCGCGTG
>DASUVU010000142.1:0-8782 GCA_036378815.1 Agromyces sp.
CTCCCACGCGAACCCGCCGATCTCGAGGGAGGCGAGGGCGAACGCCCGGTTCGGGATGCCCGAGTTCAGGTGCACGCCGCCATTGTCGTCGTCGGTCTCGATGTAGCGGTCGAAGTGGTCGGGTTGCGGGTCGCGGCCGAGGATGTCGTCGTCGTACGCCGTGCCCGGCTCCTTCATCGATCGGATGGCGCGGCCCTCGACCGCGTCGGTGAAGACGCCCTCGCCGATGAGCCAGGTCGCCGAAACAACATCTTGGCTCATCGAGTACTGTTCGACGAGCGCCCCGAACACGTCGGCGACGTGCTCGTTGAGCGCCCCCGACTGCCGCTGGTAGCGGAGGCGCGCCGTACGCTCGATGACCCCGTGCGTGAGCTCGTGGCCGATGACGCTGATCGAGTCGGTGAACCCCCGGAAGATCTCGCCGTCGCCGTCGCCGAACACCATGCGCTCGCCGTCCCAGAAGGCGTTGTCGTACCGGTCGCCGAAGTGCACGGTGGCCTCGAGCGGCATGCCGGCGTCGTCGATCGAGTCGCGCGCGAAGACCCGGGCGAAGAGCTCGAAGGTCTCGCCGAGTCCGTCGTAGGCCTCGTCGACTGCGGCATCGCCGGTCGGCGGCTGGCCCTCGCGGCGCACGAGCCGCCCGGGCAGCGTGTCGTCACCCTCGGCGTCGGAGATCCGGCGATCGGGCTGCGGCGCGGTTCCGGGTCTCGCGGCGGGTCGTTCGTCGCGCGCATGCAGCTCGGGCACGACGAACGATGGAAGGTCGCCGGTGGCGCGCCACTCGAGCAGCGGCGCATCGCGGAGAAGGGACCGGCGTGCGGCATCCGCTGCCTCATCGAACCGCGGACCGGCGGTGAGCGCGATGCGCGCGAGCAGGTACGGGGGCACGATCGCCGGGTGCGGTGTCGGATGGGGGTAGGGCCGGGGCATCCGCGTCATGCAACGATCGTGGCATGTCCCCACGACAGGCATGGGAAGCTGAGAGGGTGTCCGCGGCTCTCACCACCCAGCCCACGGTGCGAACCCACCCGATCGGGCTCGTACCGGCGGTGCTCGTGTGCGGTGCCGCGGTGCTGCTGTTCGGATTCGTGCTGCCGATCGCGGGCTATGCGATGCTCCTGGCCGGCCTTGCGGTGGCGTGGCTCACCGACCGGTCCGGACGCACGAGCCGGTTGCTGCCCGACCTGTTCCTCATCGCCCTGGGGCAGGCGATCATCTCGACGATCTCGCTCGAGGCCGACATCAGCTATCCGGCGATGGTGCGCTTCGCCGTCGTGCTCGGCCTCGCCGTGGCGGTGCCCTTCCTCATCTCGCGTTACCTGTACGGCGACCGGGTCATCCGCTTCCCGTGGCGAACCGGCCGACGCTGGACGCGCATCCAGTGGCTCTACCTGATCGGCGTCATCGTCGCGGGCTGGCTCATCCTGCCGTTCTACTTCATCACCTCTGGCGTCTACCAGAACTGGCCCACCGTCACCGCACCCGACGAGATCGTGCGCCTCTTCATCGGCGTGAACGCCGTCGGAACCTGGGATGAGCTGTTCTTCATCTGCACGGTCTTCGCGTTGCTGCGCCGGCACTTCCCGACCTGGCAGGCGAACCTGCTGCAGACGATCGTGTTCGTGTCGTTCCTGTGGGAGCTCGGATACCAGTCGTGGGGGCCGCTGCTCACGATCCCGTTCGCGCTGATCCAGGGCTACACGTTCAAGCTCACGAAGTCGCTCACCTACGTGCTCGTCGTGCACCTGCTCTTCGACGCCATCGTGTTCATGGTGATCGTGTACGCGCACAACGGCTGGCCGGCGATCTTCCCGTTGGTGCCCGGCGGGTAGCAGCGGGCGGATGCCGCGGGCCGCTGGTGCGACGAATCAGGACGGGCGGCGCAGCCGCATCACCGAACGGACCGTCGCGACAGTAAGCACGATCGCAGCCGCCACGATTGCTGCACACAGGAACCAATCGAAGAACCCCGGCGCTGCGGGTGGACTTTCGAACACCGCATCCGAGTCGCTGAGGTAGACCGTCGCGGTGGTGCCGACCGCGAGGTCGTCGCTGCGCAGGTCGGCACGGGCGCCGTCGGGCAGTTCGACAGTCACGACGCGGAACATCTCGGGGCTGCTTCCACGGCGGTCGGCGACCATCGCCTGCTCGCCGTGCTCGTCGACGACAGTCACCTCGATCGGCGCGTACGTCGCGAATGCCCGAGCGGATGTCTGGACGATCGCGACGACCGCCACCACGGCGAGCACGGCGGCGATGATCGCGAGCACGGTGGCGGTGACGGCGGGTGGCGGGAGTCCGGCGCGGTCGTCGGTTCGTCGTTCTGCGGTCATCTCGGTGCGACCTTTCGGGTCACGTATCTCCATCGTGGCACGCGGCGACCACGCCGAGGCGGTCAGAACGGCCCACCGACATCCGTGCGGCGTGGAATCCGCTGGTCGCCTCCGCATTGCCGAGAGCTACCGCGAGGTCGTCGCGCCGATACCGCGACCTACTTCAGCTGCCCTCGGATCTCTCCGGGACCGTTGTTCACCGTGTGGACGTTGACGTAGTAGGCGCTCGGGTTCGCCTCTATCGCAGCCAGGACGTTCGCCGGCGCGGTCGTGCAGGTGTCGACGATGAAGTCCGTCGCACTCTCGAACTCGAGCGGCACGACGACCGGTCCGGGCACGTTGCGGGGCGCAAGGTGGATGTGCGCGTTGTTGGCGTTCGACGACAGCCCGCTGACCTCCAGCGTGTAGCAGAGTTGGGTGCCGTCGATCTCGTAGCTGAACCACCCGTGCCCTCCGAAGTCGTTCGGAGTGGGTGCCTCCTGTCCGCCGTTCAATGGGATCGCGGGGGCGGCAATCGCGGCACCGGTGCCCGCGAAGGTGAACGCGGCGGCTGCGGCGATGGCGATGGCGGCGGTGCGGGTGCGATTGGTCGTGTTAATGAGTAGTACTCACTTCCTCGATTCATCCGCACGCTACGCCGAGGGCGCACTCGCCTCAAGGGTCGGGTGGACCGGAGCGGCGATCAGGACTCCACGGATGCCCCGTGCCGACCGAGCCACTCGAGGATCACGGCCACGTGATTCACCGTCGGATCGTGCGAAGAGTAGAGCAGCGTGACGCGGTCGTGCTCGCGTCCCACGGCGAGCAGCGCGTCCGTCGCATCGGGATTCGTGTCGAGTTCGGCGACATAGCGGCTCACGAACTCGTCATGTCGATCAGGGTTCTGGTGCCACTCCTTGCGAAGGTCGGCAGAGGGCGCGATCTCCTTCAGCCACTGGTCGAGGTCGGCGCGCTCCTTCGAGACACCGCGCGGCCACAGGCGGTCGACCAGCACCCGGTAGCCATCGGATGCCGCTGGCTCGTCGTAGACGCGCTTCATCATGAACCCCATGCCCGCCAGTCTGCCCGCGTTCGCGCAGGCTCGCTACGCTCACCTCATGCGCGCGATCGTGCTCGACCGTTACGGACCCCCCGAGCGGGTCCTGCGCGTCGCCGAGGTGCCGCGACCCGTGCCCGGCCCGGGCGAGGTGCTCGTTCGCGTGGCCGCCGTGTCGGTCAACTCGTGGGACGTCGACCTCGTGACCGGCGCGCCGCTCACGCGCATGGCGGCCCCGTTCCGCCCGAGGCATCGCATCATCGGGTCGGATGTCGCGGGCGAGGTCGTCGCGGTCGGCGACGGCGTCACGCGGCATCGCGTGGGCGACCGCGTGTTCGGCGAGCTCACCGCCGCCGGGTGGGGCGGGTTCGCCGAGTTCGTCGCGGCACGTGAGGACGCCGTCGTTCCGCTGCCCGCAGCCGTCGACGACGTCACCGCGGCGGCGCTGCCGCAGGCGGGGAGCATGGCGTTGCAGGCGCTGGGCGACCGCAACGCGCTCGACGGGCATCGCGTGCTCATCGTCGGGGCCGGTGGGGGAGTGGGCACATTCGCGCTGCAGCTGGCGAAGCGGGCCGGCGCGCGCGTCGCCGTCGTCGATCGCGCGGCGAAGCTCGACCGCCTGCGCGGCCTCGGGGCATCCGACACCTACGTCGCCGACGCCATCCCGGCCGAGACGGGCGGATTCGACCGGATCCTCGACGTGGTCGGCGCACTGTCGGCCGCCGAGCACCGCCGCCTCCTGGCAGCGGGCGGATCAGCGGTCGCGATCGGCGGTCGGGTTCGGCGCATCCTCGGTTATGCCCTCGCGGGTGCGCGCAACGCCGAGCGCGACGGTGGTCGCACCGTGCGCCTTCTCGCGGCGGTTCCGAATCGGGACCTGCCGGAACTCGCCGAATTCGTCGCCGCAGGATCGCTGCGGGCGATCGTCGACGGTCCGCACGCCCTCGAGGCGGTGCCGCACCAGGTCGAGCGGCTCCGCGCGGGCGAGGTGTTCGGCAAGGTCGTCATCGTGCCGTGACCCGGTGTGCGCAGGCTCGGCTGCGGCGCCCGGCCTCAGGTGCGGCGACCGCTTCGCAGCCCCACCACGATGACGACGATCCCGAGTACGGCGATGATCGGGCCGAGGATCGCCCAGAGCGTCGAGCCGGTCATCGCGCTGCCCCCGACGAATCCGAGTCCCTGGAGCGTGAAGAGGGCGCCGAGCAGGGCGACGAGGATGCCGACGGTGACGAGGACGGGCTTGCGCACGGATGCTCCTTCGTGTCGACCGGGTGCCGGGTGCAACGTTACGCCGCCGTGAGCGCGTCCGCCCGCTCGGCGACGATCTGGCGCACGGCCGCTCGCCCGGCACGGTTGGCGCCGACGGTCGACTGCGACGGCCCGTACCCGATGAGGAACAGCCGCGGCTCATCGAGCGAGCGGCTGTCGGCGACCCGGAATCCGCCGGCGGGGGTCCGCAGCCTCAGCGGCGCGAGGTGATCGACGGCCGGGCGGAAGCCGGTCGCCCAGAGGATCACGTCGGCCTCGACGAACGAGCCGTCGGGCATGCGCGCGCCGCCCTCCTCGATCGAGGACAGCATCGGATGCCGCACCAGCACCCCGCGCGCCTGCGCCGCCCGTGCCCACGGCGTCCAGTGCATGCCGGTCACCGAGATGACGCTGCCGGGAGGGAGCCCCTGCCGCACCCGCTCTTCCACCCCTGCGATCGCCGCAGTCCGTGCGGGGAGGTCGAAGTCGCGCTCATCGATCCACTGCGGTTCGCGGCGCGTCATCCAGACGGTGTCGGCGACGTGGGAGATCTCGTCGAGCAGCTGCACCGCCGAGACGCCGGCGCCCACGATGATCACGCGCTGTCCGGCGAACTCGTCGGCTGAGCGGTAGTCGGCGACGTGCAGCTGACGTCCGCGAAATCGCTCGATTCCGGGGTAGTAGGGGCGGAACGGGCGCGTCCAGGTGCCCGTGGCGTTGATCACGTACCGGGCCGCCCACGTGCCGCGGCCGGACTCCACGAGCAGGCGACCCTCGGGGTCGTCGTCGACTCGACGGACTGCGCGCACCTGCACCGGCCGCTGCACCTCGAGGCCGAAGCGTCGCTCGTAGTCGGCGAAGTACGGTGGCAGCACGTCGCGACTGGCCGACTTCGGGTCGGCGGGTGGCACGGCGAACCCCGGCAGCTCGTGGATGCCGTTCACGGTCGCCATGCGCAACGATGCCCAGCGGTGCTGCCAGGCACCCCCCGGCGCGTCGTTGGCGTCGAGCACGACGAATGTCTCGGGCGCACTCGGGTCGGCGGTGACCGGCTCGAATCCCCGTCGCTGCAGGTGGTAGGCGGCAGAGAGTCCGGCCTGGCCGGCGCCGATGACGGCGACATCCACCCGCGTCGTATTCATATGTATGGAAACGGCGCCGTGCGCATGTCTATTCCGCCGGCCCGCGACGCGACATCCGCTCTGCTAGACTCTTGAGGTTGCCGTGAAACGGCCGCGCATCAAGAGAGCCCAGGCAGAAGGCCCCGGGCAGCGCGCAACGAGAGAAAGGGGATCCCATCTATGGCACTTGAAGCAGATGTCAAGAAGGCGATCATCGAAGAGTACGCGACGCACCCCGGTGACACTGGATCCCCCGAGGTTCAGATCGCGCTGCTCACGAAGCGCATCAAGGACCTCACCGAGCACCTGAAGGCGCACAAGCACGACCACCACTCGCGTCGTGGCCTGCTCCTTCTCGTCGGTCAGCGTCGTCGTCTGCTCGGCTACCTCGCCGACGTCGACATCAACCGCTACCGCTCGCTCATCGAGCGTCTCGGCCTGCGCCGCTAAGCGTCCCAACAGGCGCGGCTCTCGCTGATACCGCGAACTTCTTGCGAAGGCCCCCACCGTGCACGCACGGGAGGGGGCCTTCGTCGTTCCGTTACCGTTGAAGGATGCCCCGCCTCGCCCTCGCCCTCCGCGTCATCCTGCCCGCCTTCTGGCTCGGTGCGCTCATCGCGCTCTCGTTCATCGAGTCACCGCTGAAGTTCCAGGCGCCCGGCATCACCATCCCCCTCGGACTCGGCATCGGCCGGCTCGTGTTCACCGCCCTCAACATCCTCGGCGTCGTCATCGCGGCCGCGCTCACCCTCGTGAGCATCCGCCCGAGGCCGGGCCGACTGTCGTGGTGGCTGCTCGGTGGGGTGTGGGTCGTGGTGCTGCTCGAGATCCTCGTCATCCGGCCGCCCCTCAACGCCCGCACCGACCTCGTCATCGCGGGTGCCGATCCCGGACAGTCGCCGTTCCACTACGTCTACATCGCCGCCGACGTCGTGCTCGTCGCGCTGCTGGTCGCCCTCGTCGTCGTGAACGTCCGGCGGGTCATCCCCGCGGTCGCGGTGGAGGCTGCGCAGGCTGAGGCGCACGCCCGCTCGTAGCGAGAGCGCGCGGATGCTCGCCTCGGATACTCCAGAGGTGTCAACCCCGTTGTCGCGCCTCCTGACGCCTGCCTACGGTGGCGGCTCACTCGATCAGAAGGAGCACGCCATGGCTGAGCAGTTGACGGGCCGCAAGGTCGCCTTCCTCATGACCGACGGATTCGAGCAGGTCGAGTTCACGGAGCCCTGGGACGCGCTGAAGGACGCCGGCGCGAACGTGATCCTCGTCTCACCGGTCGAGGGCAGCGTGTTCGGCATGAACTCCGCCGACAAGGCCGACACCTTCGAGGTCGACCTCCACGTGCGCGAAGCGGATGCATCGGAGTTCGACGCGCTCGTCCTGCCCGGCGGCGTCGTCAACGCCGACCACCTGCGCATGGACGAGGCATCCGTCGCCTTCGTCCGAGCATTCTTCGAGCAGCAGAAGCCGGTGGCCGCGATCTGCCACGCCCCGTGGATCCTCATCGACGCGGGCGTCGCACGGGGCCGGAGCCTCACCTCGTACCCGAGCCTGAAGACCGACCTCGAGAACGCCGGTGCCGACTGGAGCGACGAGCGGGTCGTGGTCGACGAGGGGCTCGTGACGAGTCGGAATCCCGACGACCTGCCGGCCTTCATCGAGAAGGCGATCGAGGAGATCGCCGAGGGCGCGCACGCGGGCCAGCGGGCCCAGGCCCGACGTCGAGGTCAGGCGATGCGCGCCCGATAGGCGCGGACCGCCATCCGGTTGCCGCACCGAGTGCTGCAGAACCGACGGGACGCGTTCTTGGACAGGTCGACGTAGAGGCTCTCGCAGTCATCGGCGTCGCACATCGCGAGCCGGTCCATCTGGTCCGAGCGGATCACATCGATCACGGCCATCGCGGCCTCCACCAGGATGCGGCGGGCGAGGGGCGCATCGAGATCGGTCGCGTGGATGTGCCAGTCGAGATCGTCGTGGCGCACCAGTTGGGGGAGCGCCCGCGCCTCGACGAGAAGCCGGTTGACCGCCTCGGCCGCTTCGTCGCGATCGAGCAGCCAGATTCGGCGCAGCCGTGCGCGGGCCTCGCGAACCTCGGCGAGCTCTCGCGCGTCGCCGTCGCGTCGCCCCGAGTACTTCCACTCGTCGAGCAGCACGCTGAGCTGGGACGGCTCGATCAGCTCGTCGGAGCCCGAATCGGATGCTTCGGGGGTCGTGTCGGCGAGCGCCGCCACGAACTTCAGCGCCGCCTCGGTGTCATGGGTGAAAAACATTTGACTCCTGACGCCTCATGCGAGTACTGTCACCAGCATAACGAGTTTCGGGCATGACAGGCAGCCCGATTCGCCAGCAGCGGGGGAGTACTGATGCGCGGTTCACGGGGCGTCATCGGCATCCTCCTCGGCCTCGCCGCCGGCCTGGCGTTCGGCGCAGGCGGCGCCATCGTGAAGCCGCTCCTCGAGGCGGGCTGGTCGCCGGGTGCGGCCGTGTTCTTCCGCATCACGGTCGCTGCAGTCCTGCTCGCCATCCCCGGCCTGTTCGCGCTCAAGTTCGACCTCCGTCCGCTCTGGCGGGCCAAGTGGGTCGTCCTCGTCTACTCGGTGATCGCGGTGGCGGGCGTCCAGCTGGCGTTCTACACGTCGATCGCCCGCATCCCCGTGAGCACGGCCCTCCTCATCGAGTACCTCGCGCCCGTCGCACTCGTCGCCTTCGCGTGGGCGCGCACGCGCCACGTGCCGCAGGTCGTGGTGCTCGCCGGTTCGGTCGTCGCGATCACCGGTCTCGTGCTGGTGATCGGGCCCACCGGCGGACCGCTCGATCCCTTCGGTGTGGTGATGGCGGGCGTGGCGATGCTCGGTGTCGCGGTCTACTACGTGCTCGGCGAGCGATCCGACCTGGGCGTGCCGCCGATCGCCCTCGCCGCCGTCGGATGCGTCATCGGATGCCTCGTGCTCGGCCTCTCCGCTCTCGTCGGGCTCGTCCCGTTCGAGGTCGTCGTCACCGACGTCGACTTTCTCGGCACCACCGCGCCGTGGTGGGTGCCGATG
>DASUVU010000143.1:0-3082 GCA_036378815.1 Agromyces sp.
AACCACCTCGGGTATCACGAGATGGAGGACGACAGCATGGACCCTGGCTCGCCCCTGCGGCGGGCACTGGCCGTGGTCGGCGACGACGAAGCGGCTCGCGGGGTCATCGCCCGAATCATCGACGACATCGGGTTCGACGCCGTCGACGGCGGCCCGCTCGTGAACGGGCGGGCGCTCGAACCGGGGCATCCTGCGTTCGGCCGCGAGCTCTCCGCGAGCGAACTGGCGGCCCTTCTCGCGCCCGTCGCGCACCTCGCCGCCTGACGACCTCGTCGGGCGCGGTGCCCGCGGTCGTACGCTGGTTCCACCACCGGAGGGACCGCGATGACGGATGCCGCGACACTGATCTCCGTGCTCGAGGGCATGGCCACCGCCGAGGAACGCGAGAAGTACACGAGGTACTTCCCGCCCGACCCTGATGCACCGTTCCTCGGCGTGCGCATGGGCGCCGTGTTCGACCTCGCGAAGACCGCCCTGGACCTCCCAGTAGCCGAGCTGGAATCCCTGCTGGAGCGACCGGCACACGAGGTGCGGGCGCTCGCGTGCTCGATCATGGGCAAGTCGGCCGCGCATCGCCGCACTGGCGAGGAGCGGCGAGCCGAGCTGTACGAGCTCTACCTCCGTCGGCACGATCGCATCGACCAGTGGGACCTCGTCGATCTCGCCGCTCGTGACGTGATCGGCGGCTGGCTGGTCGACCGTGACCGTGCGCCGCTCGCGCGGCTCGCGGCATCCGTGCACTGGCCGGAACGTCGTACCGCGCTCGTCGCGACGTTCGCGTTCCTCAGGCGCGGCGAGCTCGACGACGCGTACGCGATCAGCGAGAGGCTCGTCGACGATCCCGAGCCGTTCGTGCAGAAGGCACTCGGCTGGGTCCTGCGAGCCGCCGGAGACCTGGATCGCGACCGGCTCACGGCCTTCGTCGAACGGCACGCCGCGACGATGCCGCGAGTCGCCCTGCGGGCAGCGATCGAGCACTTCCCCAAGGGGGAACGCAAACGGATCCTCACGATACGGTGAGCGCTCAGCCCGCCACCGGGTCTGCCTGGCCGAGGGCGGTGCGGTGTCGGCGACGACCCGAGAGATCCGCGACGCCGATCGCGAAGGCGATCACGACGAAGAGCGCCACCGCGAGCATGCCGAATCCGTACGCGTCCTGATAGGTCTTGAGGTCGGGCGCGGAGCCGCTCGTCTCGCGGTAGATCGTGGAGTAGAACAGCGACAGCGCGACGGCCGTGCCGATCGACGTGCCGATGCGCTGGCCGAGCTGGCCGACCGAGCCCGCGAGGCCGCCCTGCTTCACGGGGATGTCCGAGAGTGCCAGCGTCTGGTTCGGTGCGACGACGAGGCCGCCGCCGGCCCCCGCGATCGACATCGCCGCCGCCATCAGCCACGGCGTGACAGCAGGCGGCGCGACGAGCGCGACGAGCACGAGCAGGCCCACGCCGACGAGGAAGGTCGCGATCCCCCAGACCACGAGCGGGCGGCCCATCCGGTTCACCAGGTTGCCGCCGATCCACGATCCGACCGCGCTGACGAGTGCGAAGCCGATGCTGACCATGCCGGCGTAGAGCGCCTCGAGGCCCAGTCCGTGCTGCAGGTAGAGCGTCGTGAGCAGGAACATCGGCGGTGCGGCCGCGAAGTACGCGCTCGCGAGTCCGGTGCCGTTCCGGAAGCTCGTCACGCCGAACAGGCCGAGCGGCACGAGTGGGTGCTTGCCGGAACTCGCGTACCGCTTCTCCCACGCGATGAACGCGGTGAGCGCCAGCACGAAGATCACGAGCACCCACCATCGGGCGGGGTCGTCGGTCGGAGCGCCGGTCGTGAAGAGGAACGGCCACATGAGCGCGATCACGGTCACGCCGAAGAGCAGGACGCCGACGGGATCGAGCGACAGCGGTTCATCCGACGGATGCCTCGTGGTCGGCAGGTACCAGATCGCGAAGCCGATGGCGATGAGCGCGAGCGGCACGTTGATCCAGAAGATGCCGCGCCATCCGTCGACGGGTCCGCCGAGCGCGATCAGCAGGCCGCCGAGCGTCGGCCCGAACGCCGTCGCCAGGCCGATGGTGGCACCGAAGAGCCCGAACGCCTTGCCCCGCTCGGCGCCGCGGAAGAGCTCCTGCACGAGGCCGAGCACCTGGGGCATCTGGATGCCGGCCGCGACACCCTGGAGCAGCCGCGCCACGAGCAGCACCGCCGCGTTCGGGGCGAGCGCAGCGACGAGGCTCGTGAGCGCGAACAGGCTGAGACCGATGACGAAGAGGACCTTCCGCGACCGCTGGTCGCCGATGCGGCCGGCGGGCACGAGGGTCAGGCCGAAGGTCAGCACGTACCCCGCCACGATGAGCTGCAGCTCGGTCGAGCCGGCGCCCAGGGAGTCCTCGATCGACGGAAGGCCCACGTTCACCTTCGAGAGGTCCATGATCGTCAGCGCCGCCACGCCGACGCAGACCCAGTAAGCGCGCCAGCGATGCTGTTCGGGGATCGGGATCGATCGGGTGCGCGGCGCTTCGGTCACCGCTCAACCCTACGCGAGGAGGATGCAGCTCCCGCATCCATCGGTGGACCCAGGGGGATTCGAACCCCCGACCTTCTCATTGCGAACGAGACGCGCTACCAACTGCGCCATGGGCCCGAGCGACAATGACTCTATCACCCCTCGGACGGTGGTTCAGACCACGAAGCGAGGTCAGACCACCTGACGGCGGCGACGCAGCACGGCGTCGAGATCGTCGAGCCCGGGCTCCGTCTCGCCGATGATGCCCATGCGGGCGTAGGGGCTTGCCGCCGCTGCGGCGGGTGCCGCCGAGGCGGGCGGTGCGATCTTCGGAACGGGCTTCTCGAGCTGCTCGGCGCGGCGGGCGACTTCGGCGTCGAGCGTCGCACGCCGCAGCTGCTCCGCGGCCTCGATCGATGCCATGGCGGCTGCGGCGATGGTGCCGCGAGAGAGATGCAGGGGCTTCGGCAGCGGCTGCGGGGTCCACTCGTGCTGCTCGGCCTCGGCCTCCGTCTCGGCCATGTCGATCGGCTCGAACGGCACGATGGCGGGCCGGGCGACCGGCTCCGCCGCGGCGACGGT
>DASUVU010000144.1:0-14037 GCA_036378815.1 Agromyces sp.
CGTGCCGCCGTCGACGAGCTCGATCGCCTGCCGGCCGCGAGCGCACCCGGCCTCGTCGTGTCGATCCGTCGCCCCAGCCTCGACGACGTCTTCCTCGCGATCACCGACCGTGCACCCGCACCCGCACCCGCACCCGCACCCGCCCCAGCACCCGAACTCATCGAATCGAAGTGAATGCCATGACCACCACCACCCTCGCTCCGGCTCGTCCCCGCCTCGGCGCCCTCACCGCCGAATCCACCTTCATCGCGCGGAGCATGCGGCACTCCCTGCGCGACGTCGAGGCGCTGCTCATGTCCGTCATGCTCCCCGTGATGCTCATGCTCATGTTCACGTGGATCTTCGGCAACGCCATCGACCCGTCGGGTGGCTACGTCGACTACGTCGTGCCGGGCATCATCCTGCTCTGCGCGGGCTTCGGCGCCTCGTCGACGGCGGTCTCGGTCTCGCGTGACATGACCACCGGCATCATCGACCGCTTCCGCACCATGCCGCTCCGCAGTGGTGCCGTGCTCACCGGACACGTCGTCGCGAGCCTCGTGCGCAACCTCTTCGCCACGGCCGTCGTGATCGCGGTGGGCCTGCTCGTCGGCTTCCGCCCGAGCGCAGGCGCCATGGAGTGGCTCGGCGCGTTCGGCATCGTCGCGCTGTACATCCTCGCGATCACGTACCTGTTCGCGGCGATCGGGCTCGCCGCCTCGACGCCCGAGGCGGCGACCGGCTACGGGTTCATCCTGCTGTTCCTGCCGTACGTGTCGAGCGCGTTCGTGCCGGTCGAGACGATGCCCGAGTGGCTCCAGCCGATCGCCGAGTACCAGCCGATCACCCCGGTCATCGAGTCGATCCGTGCGCTGCTCATGGACCAGCCGCTCGGCGACGACGCGCTCTGGGCCGTCGTCTGGTGCGTCGCCATCGTCGCGGTGAGCGTCGCGTGGGGTTCCTGGCTGTTCCGGCGCAAGGCCGGGCGCCGCTGAGCGCCGACGCGCCGACGGCGACGGATGCCGCGGGCCGCATGGCCCCCCGGCATCCGTCGTTCCGGCGCCCCCGAACACCCGAGCGCGCTGGTCTAGAATCAAGCGGTCATGACACCCATATACGACTGTTCGGTCGACACCGAGTTGCTCGCCGGAATGCGGCTCGCCCGCGCCGCCATCGGCAGGGGCGAGCTCGTGGTGATCCCGACCGACACGGTCTACGGCGTCGCAGCCGACGCGTTCGCCCCGGCCGCGGTCGCGCGCCTGCTCGAGGCGAAGGGACGCGAGCGCACGTCGCCGCCGCCGGTGCTCATCCCGGGCATCCCCACGCTCGACGCCCTGGCGAGCGACGTGCCCGAGCCCGTGCGCCGACTCGTCGCCGAGTTCTGGCCGGGCGGACTCACCGTGATCCTCCGTGCGCAGCCATCGCTGCAGTGGGATCTCGGCGAGACCCGCGGCACCGTCGCCCTGCGGATGCCGGCGAATCCGATCGCCCTCGAACTCCTCTCCGAGACCGGTCCGCTGGCCGTGTCGTCGGCGAACCTGTCGGGGCGGCCGTCGGCGACGACCGCGGCAGGCGCCGAGGCGATGCTCGGCGACTCGGTCGCGGTGTACCTCGACGGCGGCACCTCCGGCGAGGGCTACGAGGCGATCGGCGAGCGCGCCGGCGACACCTCCTCGACGATCGTCGACGCGACGGGCCGCGATGCCGACGGGGGAGCGCTCCGCATCGTCCGCAGGGGCGTCGTCTCACGCGAGCGCATCGTCGCCGTCGTCGGCGAGGAGCTCCTCGCCGAGCCGACGGCCCCCGCCGACGAGACCGCGACGGTCGACGCCGAGCCTGCGGCATCCGACACCGACGAAGCGGATGCCGCCGCGTCATGACCCTCTTCCTCGTGCTCGCCCTCGTGGCCGCGCTCGTCACCTTCGGCGGCTCGGTGCTCGTCTGGAAGCTGAGCCTCAAGTACCGCCTCTACCCGAAGATCCGCGAGCGCGACGTGCATACGCGCCCGACCCCGCGGCTCGGCGGCATCGCCATGTTCGTCGGGATCCTCACCGCGATCGGCGCTGCCGCGTTCGTCTCGTCACTGGGCTCGACCCGGTTCTCGAACGTGTCGATCGTGTTCCAGAACCCGGCGCAGATCCTCGCGATCCTCGGCGCGGCGCTGCTGATCGTCCTGATCGGCGTGGCCGACGACATCTGGGATCTCGACTGGACCACGAAGCTCGCCGGCCAGTTCATCGCGGCCGGACTGATCGCGTGGCAGGGCGTCTCGATCGTGTCGCTGCCGATCGGCGGCATCACCGTGGGGTCGTCGTGGATGAGCGCCACGATCACCGTCTTCGCGATCGTGCTCGTGATGAACGCGATCAACTTCATCGACGGACTCGACGGGCTCGTCGCGGGCGTCGCCCTCATCGCGAACGGCGTGTTCTTCCTCTACACGTACCTGCTCGTGCAGGAGACGTCGCCGCTCAACTACTTCAACCTCGCGTCGCTGCTCGCGATCATCCTGGTCGGCGCCTGCGCCGGGTTCCTGCCGCTCAACTGGCACCCCGCCAAGCTCTTCATGGGCGATGCGGGCGCACTCCTCATCGGCCTGCTCATGGCGACGTCCGCGATCTCGGTCACGGGCCAGTTGAACCCCACGGGAGTCGGGTTCGACCAGCTCTTCGCCGCGTTCATCCCCATCCTGCTGCCGTTCGCCGTGCTGGTCATCCCGCTGCTCGACTTCGGGCTGGCCGTCGTGCGCCGCTTGCGGGCGGGCAAGTCGCCGTTCGCTGCCGACCGCAAGCACCTCCACCACCGCCTGCTCGACATGGGGCACTCGCACCTGAACGCCGTGCTCATCTTCTACGCCTGGACGGCGGTGGCCTCCATCGGATGCCTCCTGACGTATGTCTTCCCCGTGTACTTCGACATCGACTCGGGCTGGGCCTTCCTGCTGCTCGGCATCGGGTTCCTCGTCTGCGCCGCACTCACCCTCGCGCCCCTCGGACGCCGGAAGCGGCTCACCGTCGCGGCCGAGGCCGAGGCGGCTCGCGCGGGGGCGGCGTCGCTCGACGAGCTCGAACATGCCGCAGCGCCCCTCCATGGGAGCCCGCGCGACTCCCGCGACCCCGAACTGGAGCACGATGACCGCCCCTCGTCCTGATCACGCCGCACGAACGCCCAGCTCGAACCCGGTGCTCCGCCGGGCGCTCGTCTGGGGCGGCATCCTCGCCGGGATTCTGCTCGTCGTCAGCGGCATCCTCGGGTTCGTCTTCGCCGGCGTGGAAGGGCTCGCGGGCGCGCTCGTCGGCACGCTCATGGCCGTGGTGTTCATGGGCATCACGGCGGCGAGCATCCTGCTTGCGAACCGGTTCTCGTCGAGCGACGTCTTCGTCGGCGTGTTCTTCGGCATCGTCCTCGGCGGCTGGCTGCTGAAGTTCATCGTCTTCATCGTGCTCGTCGTGCTGCTCCGCGGCGCCGACTGGCTGAACCCCATGGTCCTCTTCCTCAGCCTCGTCGCCGGCGTCATGGCGTCCCTCGTCGTCGATGTGCTCGTCGTCGCGAGGTCGCGCATGCCCTATGCGAGCGATGTCGAATTGCCGAAGGCCCCGACCGACGATTGAGCCCTCGCCGTGATTCGGCGGCTGACCGAAGTATTGCTAGAGTGATGGGGATCCCCCACGGCCTCCACCCGGCTCACGCCTGTGTGGAATCCGTTCCCGATGTTCGTCGTCGCGAGAGCCCGGCTCCACGCCCCGAAACAGGAGAAAGCGCTGCTAGCTAACGCTCTGAACCTGCTGGTTCCGATGTCCTCCACCGACGACGGTGGCTTCCATGCTCCGTCGATCGCGGAGTTCTTCCCCCCGGTCTTCCTGTTCGAGGGCACGCCGTTCGAGATCAACCGCATCATGTTCGTGCGGTTCGTCGCGGTCGCCGCCCTGCTCCTCGTGTTCTGGCTCGGCACCCGCCGCATGAGCGTCGTGCCCGGCCGGTTCCAGAGTCTCGTCGAGATGGGCCTCGACCTCGTCCGCGTGAACATCGCCGATGACCTGCTGGGCAAGAAGGACGGCAAGCGGTTCCTGCCGCTGCTCATGACGATCTTCTTCATGATCCTGTTCATGAACCTGACGGGCATCATCCCGGGCCTGAACATCGCCGGCACCTCGGTGATCGGTGTGCCGCTCCTCCTCGCGGTCGTCTCGTACGTCACCTTCATCTACGCCGGGTTGAAGAAGAGCCCGAAGAACTTCATCAAGAACTCGCTGTTCCCCGCCGGCGTTCCGTGGCCGGTGTACTTCATCGTCACGCCGATCGAGTTCATCTCGACGTTCCTCATCCGACCGGTGACGCTCACCCTGCGACTCCTGATGAACATGATGGTCGGGCACCTCCTGCTCGTGCTGTTCTTCGCGGCAACGCAGTTCTTCCTGTTCGGCCTGGGCGGCTGGTGGTCGGTGCTGGCGGCAGGAAGCCTCGCCTTCGGACTCGCCTTCACCCTCTTCGAGATCCTCGTCGCGGTGCTGCAGGCCTACATCTTCGCGCTCCTCACTGCGGTCTACATCCAGCTCGCGGTGGCCGAGGAGCACTGAGCCGGGCATCCGCCCAACGCACCTAACGAAAGGAAACACACGTGGAAGCAACGACTGTTCTCGCGGAGATCAGCGGAAGCATCGCGACGGTCGGCTACGGTCTCGCGGCGATCGGCCCCGCCATCGGCGTCGGCATCGTCGTGGGCAAGACCATCGAGGGCGTCGCGCGCCAGCCCGAGCTCGCCGGCCGCCTCCAGGTGCTGATGTGGATCGGTATCGCGTTCACCGAGGCGCTCGCCTTCGTCGGCATCGCCACGGGCTTCATCTTCGGATTCTGATCCGATCGCTGCCACTGAGGAGGCAACTGTGCTGCAAGCAGTCCTGAGAGCTGCGACAGAGGGTGAGGCGGAGACCCAGCCCGTGCTGCTACCGGCGGTCTACGACCTGCTGTGGTCGGCGGTCATCTTCGTCATCCTCCTCGTCTTCTTCTGGAAGTACGTGCTGCCGCGTATGCAGAAGCTGCTCGACGAGCGTGCCGAGGCCATCGAGGGCAACATCGCGAAGGCCGACGAGGCGCAGCGCAAGGCCGAGGCGGCGCTCGAGGAGTACACGGCGCAGCTCGCCAACGCGCGTGCTGAAGCCGGGAACATCCGCGAGTCCGCCCGCGAAGACGGCAAGCGCATCGTCGCTGAGGCGAAGAATGCCGCACAGAGCGAGGCTGCGCGCGTCACCGCGAGCGCCCAGGCGCAGATCGAGGCCGAGCGGCAGTCAGCGCTCGTCTCGCTCCGCTCCGAGGTGGGCACGCTGGCGATCGACCTGGCATCCGGTGTCATCGGCGAGTCCCTGTCCGACGACGCGAAGGCGACCGCGGTCGTCGACCGCTTCCTCGCCGACCTCGAGGCCTCCGAGGCCGCCGCTGGAGGGAAGAAGTAGTCCATGGGTAGTGCTACGAGGCAGGCCCTCGAGGGTTCGCGAGCCGCACTCGCCGAGCTCGGTCGGGCCGACCTGAAGGTCGCCGAGGACCTCCTCGCCGCCGAGCGGACCATCGGCGCGTCATCCCAGCTGCGGGCTGCGCTCACCGACACCGAGGCCGACGCCACGCAGAAGCGCGCCCTCGCCGAGGCGGTCTTCGGTTCGAGGATCGCTCCCGACGCGGTCAGCCTGCTCGTCGGCGCATCCACGAGCCGGTGGTCAGACGGCCAGGACTTCCTCGCCGGCATCGAGGAGCTCGCGTATCGTGTCGCCGCGGAGTCGGCGCCCGACGGAGTCGACATCGACGCCGAGCTGTTCACCTTCGAGCGCGCGGTCGCGTCCGACGACGAGCTCGAGCTCGCCCTGGGCAGCAAGCTCAGCGCGCCCGAGGCGAAGACGCAGATCGTCGATCGGCTTCTCGACGGAAAGGCCGCACCGCAGACGCTCGCGATCGTCCGGCACCTCGTGCAGGAGCCTCGTGGGCGTCGCATCGGCGAGATGCTGCGCCACGCGGCATCCGTCATCGCGCACCAGCGTGGATTCGACATCGCGACCGTCACGACGGCGGTACCGCTCACCGATGCGCAACTGACCCGCCTCGAGCGCGGACTCGCGAACGAGGGCCGCCGCATCCGATTCGACACCATCGTCGACCCCTCCGTGCTCGGCGGGGTACGTGTGCAGATCGGCGACGACGTCATCGACGGCAGCGTCGCCTCGCGTCTCAGCTCGCTGAGGCAGAAGCTTGCCGGCTGACGCCGGTTGAACACGACCGGCGCCATGCGCCGCGACCCAGCCCCAGAAAAGGAAATGGCAATGGCAGAACTCTCGATCAGCCCCGATGAGATCCGTTCGGCTCTCTCGGAGTTCGTCTCATCGTACGAACCCGACCAGGCACAGAAGACCGAGGTCGGGTACGTCACCGATGCGGCCGACGGCATCGCGCATGTCGAGGGCCTGCCCTCGGCCATGGCGAACGAGCTCCTCCGCTTCGCCGACGGCACGCTCGGCCTCGCGCTGAACCTCGACGAAGACGAGATCGGCGTCGTGGTGCTCGGTGAGTTCACCGGCATCGAGGAGGGCCTGGAGGTCACCCGCACGGGCGAGGTCCTCTCGGTTCCCGTGGGCGAAGGGTACCTCGGCCGCGTCGTCGACCCGCTCGGCAACCCGATCGACGGCCTCGGCGAGATCACCGGCATCGAGGGCCGCCGCGCCCTCGAGCTCCAGGCGCCCGGCGTCATGCAGCGCAAGTCGGTGCATGAGCCGCTCCAGACCGGCATCAAGGCGATCGACGCCATGATTCCCGTCGGCCGCGGCCAGCGCCAGCTGATCATCGGCGACCGCCAGACCGGCAAGACCGCGATCGCGATCGACACCATCATCAACCAGAAGGCCAACTGGGAGACGGGCGACCCGAACAAGCAGGTCCGCTGCGTCTACGTGGCGATCGGCCAGAAGGGCTCGACCATCGCCGGTGTGAAGGGCGCCCTCGAGGACGCCGGCGCGATGGAGTACACCACCATCATCGCGGCCCCGGCGTCGGATCCCGCGGGCTTCAAGTACCTCGCGCCCTACACCGGCTCGGCCATCGGCCAGCACTGGATGTACGACTCGAAGCACGTCCTCATCATCTTCGACGACCTGTCGAAGCAGGCCGAGGCCTACCGCGCCGTGTCCCTGCTCCTCCGCCGCCCGCCGGGCCGCGAGGCGTACCCCGGCGACGTGTTCTACCTGCACTCGCGCCTGCTGGAGCGTTGCGCGAAGCTGTCCGACGAGCTCGGTGCCGGTTCGATGACGGGCCTTCCCATCATCGAGACCAAGGCGAACGACGTCTCGGCGTACATTCCCACCAACGTGATCTCGATCACGGACGGACAGATCTTCCTCCAGTCCGACCTGTTCAACTCGAACCAGCGTCCGGCGGTCGACGTGGGCATCTCGGTCTCGCGAGTCGGTGGTGACGCGCAGGTCAAGTCGATCAAGAAGGTGTCCGGCACGCTCAAGCTCGAGTTGGCGCAGTACCGCTCCCTCGAGGCCTTCGCGATGTTCGCGTCCGACCTCGACGCGGCCAGCCGTCGCCAGCTCGCCCGTGGCGCCCGCCTCACGGAGCTGCTCAAGCAGCCGCAGTACTCGCCGTACCCCGTCGAGGAGCAGGTCGTCTCGATCTGGGCAGGTACCAACGGCAAGCTCGACGAGGTGCCCGTCGAGGACATCCTCCGCTTCGAGCGGGAGTTCATCGACTACCTCGGCCGCAACACGACCGTGCTGACCGAGCTTCGCGACACGAACGTGCTTTCCGACGAGAACGTCGCGACGCTCGAGGCCGAGGTCGACAAGTTCAAGCTCGAATTCCAGACCGGTGAGGGCAAGCCCCTCGCTTCGGTCGGCCGCGAGGAGTTCGAGGCGATCGCCGAAGAGGATGTCAACCAGGAGAAGATCGTCAAGTCCCGCCGCTAGGCCGCGACGAACGATCGGATTCTAGGGATACAGGAGAGACATGGGAGCGCAACTTCGGGTCTACCGGCAGAAGATCAGGTCTGCCCAGACGACGAAGAAGATCACCAAGGCGATGGAGCTCATCGCCGCGTCGCGCATCCAGAAGGCGCAGGCGCGCGTGAGGGCGTCGACCCCCTACTCGCGTGCCATCACGCGGGCCGTGTCGGCCGTGGCGACCTACTCGAACGTCGACCACGTGCTGACGACCGAGCCCGAGACCGTCGAGCGCGCGGCCGTGGTGATCCTCACGTCCGACCGCGGGCTCGCAGGTGCGTTCAACTCGCAGGTGCTGCGCGAGGCGGAGGAGCTCAGCGAGCTGCTGCGGTCGCAGGGCAAGGAGGTCGTGTACTTCCTCGTGGGCCGCAAGTCCGTCGGCTACTTCCAGTTCCGACGTCGGGCCTCAGAGCGCCAGTGGACGGGAAGCTCCGAGAACCCGCAGTTCGAGCTCGCAAAGGAGGTCGCGGACGCGGTGCTCGAGGCGTTCCTCCGCGACAGTGCCGACGGTGGCGTCGACGAGATCCACATCGTCTACAACCGGTTCGTGAGCATGATGACCCAGACCCCCGAGGTCGTTCGCCTCCTGCCACTCGAGGTCGTCGAGGGCGTCGAGGAACCCGATGCCACGGTGCAGCCGTTGTACGAGTTCGAACCCGACGTCGAGACCGTGCTCGACTCGCTCCTGCCGGTCTACATCGAGAGCCGCATCTTCAATGCGCTCCTCCAGTCGGCGGCGGCGAAGCACGCGGCGACCCAGAAGGCGATGAAGTCGGCCAGTGACAACGCCGACAAGCTCATCACCGACTACACCCGCCTCGCGAACGAGGCACGCCAGGCCGAGATCACGCAGCAGATCGCCGAGATCGTGGGCGGCGCCGATGCGCTCGTCGTGAAGAAGTAATCCAGAAAAGAGAGAGCCAGAATGACTGACACCGTTACCGCGCCGGTCGCCGAAAAGGCCGCCGGCGCCGTCGGCCGCATCGCCCGGGTCACGGGCCCCGTCGTCGACATCGAGTTCCCGCACGACTCGATCCCCGAGATCTACAACGCTCTCCAGACAGAGATCAGCCTGGGCGGCGAGACCACGACGCTCACCCTCGAGGTCGCCCAGCACCTCGGCGATGACCTGGTGCGCGCGATCGCCCTGAAGCCCACCGACGGCCTCGTGCGCGGCCAGGAGGTCACCGACACCGGTGAGGCCATCTCGGTGCCCGTCGGCGACGTGACCAAGGGCAAGGTCTTCAACGTCATCGGAGAGGTGCTGAACGGCGAGCCCGGCGAGCAGATCGAGATCACCGAGCGCTGGCCGATCCACCGCAAGCCCCCGGCCTTCGACCAGCTCGAGTCGAAGACGCAGCTCTTCGAGACCGGCATCAAGGTCATCGACTTGCTCACCCCGTACGTGCTCGGTGGCAAGATCGGCCTGTTCGGTGGTGCGGGCGTCGGCAAGACGGTGCTCATCCAGGAGATGATCCAGCGCGTCGCTCAAGACCACGGTGGTGTCTCGGTCTTCGCCGGCGTCGGCGAGCGCACCCGTGAGGGCAACGACCTCATCCACGAGATGGAGGAGGCGGGGGTCTTCGACAAGACCGCACTCGTCTTCGGCCAGATGGACGAGCCGCCCGGCACGCGTCTGCGCGTGGCCCTCTCGGCACTGACGATGGCGGAGTACTTCCGCGACGTGCAGAAGCAGGACGTGCTGCTCTTCATCGACAACATCTTCCGCTTCACGCAGGCCGGCTCCGAGGTCTCGACGCTGCTCGGGCGCATGCCGTCGGCCGTGGGCTACCAGCCGAACCTCGCCGACGAGATGGGTGTCCTCCAGGAGCGCATCACCTCGACGCGCGGTCACTCGATCACCTCCCTGCAGGCGATCTACGTGCCGGCCGACGACTACACCGACCCGGCGCCGGCGACCACGTTCGCGCACCTCGACGCGACGACCGAACTCTCGCGTGAGATCGCGTCGAAGGGCCTCTACCCGGCTGTCGACCCGCTGACGTCCACCTCGCGGATCATGGACCCCCGCTACCTGGGCGAGGACCACTACCGCGTTGCGACCACGGTCAAGCAGATCCTCCAGAAGAACAAGGAGCTGCAGGAGATCATCGCGATCCTCGGTGTCGACGAGCTCTCGGAAGAGGACAAGATCACCGTCGCGCGTGCGCGACGCATCCAGCAGTTCCTTTCGCAGAACACCTACATGGCGAAGAAGTTCACGGGCGTCGAGGGCTCGACCGTGCCGCTGAAGGACACCATCGAGTCGTTCGACGCGATCGCACGCGGTGACTTCGACCACGTGGCCGAGCAGGCCTTCTTCAACGTCGGTGGAATCTCCGACGTGGAAGAGAAGTGGGCGCAGATCCAGAAGGAGAACGGCTGAGCATGGCCGCCCTCAACGTGAGTGTCGTCTCGGCCGACCAGGAGGTCTGGTCGGGCGAGGCCTCCATGGTCGTCGCCCGCACGGTCGAAGGCGAGATCGGCATCCTGCCCGGGCACGAGCCGATGCTCGCGATCCTCGCGGGTGGCGAGGTGCGCGTCAGCCTCCCGGGCGGTGAGAAGATCACCGCGACCGCCGAGGACGGCTTCCTTTCCGTGCAGTCCGACGCGGTGCAGGTCGTCGCCTCACGCGCCGAACTCACCTGAGGAGGCCCGGATGCAGGGGGAGCAGCCGTTCGATCGTCAATTCGGTGACCTGACCGTCACCCAGCTCGTCGTCATGGCCGGGTTGCCGGCAGCGGGCAAGTCGACGATCGCCGAGATCGTCGGTGCGCGCCTCGGCGCGACGGTCGTCTCGGTCGACCCGATCGAGTCCGCGATCCTGCGCGCCGGGATCGATGCCGACCAGCCCACGGGCCTTGCCGCGTACCTGGTCGCCGAGGAGATCGCCGAGAAGGAGCTCGATTCGGGTCGCACGGTGATCGTCGACGCCGTGAACGCCGCCGAGGCCGCCCGCCTGCAGTGGCGCGACCTCGCTGCCCGCGCCGACGTGCGTCTGCGGGTGATCGAGGTGGTGTGCTCCGACGAGGACGTGCACCGGGCGCGTCTCGCGAAACGCGAGGGCCGGATGCCGCAGTACGAAGAGACCACCTGGCGAGCCGTCGAACAGAGCCTCGAGGGCTATGCGCCGTGGACGGGGCCGTCATCGGCCCTGCCGCGGGTGACGATCGACAGCGTCCAGTCGCTGGGGGCGAACGTCGATGCGGCGCTCGCCTTCATCGCGTCGTAGATGCTCGTCCTCCTGCCGCCGTCCGAGTCGAAGCGCGACGGCGGAGACGGGCCGCCGCTCGACCTTGCTGCACTCAGCCACGCCGAGCTGACCGATCTCCGCTCCGACCTCGTGGATCGCATCGTCGCACTCGCGGAGGATGTGCCCGCTGCACTTCGAGCACTGAAGCTGGGTCCGCGGCAGCTCGTCGAGGTCGAACGGAACCGGCACGTACGACGAGCGGGCACGATGCCGGCGATCGATCGCTACAGCGGCGTGCTCTTCGACGCGCTCGACGCCGCGAGCCTCGACGCGGCCGCGCGTTCGTTCGCGGGCCAGACGGTCATGGTGCACTCCGCCCTCTTCGGCCTCGTCGGTGCTCTCGATCCGATTCCGGCGTACCGGTTGTCGCACGATTCGCGCATTCCCGGTGCGCGATTGCGTTCACTCTGGCAGGTGCCGCTCGCAGACCTGCTCACCGCGCAGTCGGGGCTCATAGTCGACCTCCGCTCCGCGGGGTACGTGTCGCTCGGCCGAGCGCCGACCCGCGCCGACAGCGTGGTCGTTCGCGTCGTCGCCGACGATGCAAACGGTCGGCGGCGAGCCCTCAACCACTTCAACAAGCACGCGAAGGGCGTGTTCGTGCGTGCCTTGCTCAGCGAACGCCCATCGCTCGAGACGGTGGACGACCTCATGGCCTGGGGGCGGCACACCGGGTTCTCGCTCGATCTCGGCGAATCGCGTCGCGACGACGGCCCGGCAGAGCTCGAACTCGTCGCCTGACGTCGGCGACCCACGACGGCTGAGTCAGGAGACGACGCCCGTGGGAACGGCGACGGCGGCGCGGAAGCACCCGCTCAGGTGATCGTCGACCATTCCGGCCGCCTGCATGAGCGCATACATCGTGGTCGGCCCGACGAAGCGGAAGCCCAGCTTGCGAAGGGCTCGACTCATTGCTTCGGATTCGGGGGTCGTCGCCGGGACCTCGGAGAAGCTCGTCGGTGACGTGGATCGCGCGGGTGGAGCGAAGCTCCAGAGCAGCTCGTCGAGCGGCACATCGAGCGCCAGCGTCGCGCGGGCGTTCTGGATGGTGGCCTCGATCTTGCCGCGGTGGCGGATGATGCGGGCATCGCCGAGCAGCCGCTCGACGTCGGCGTCGCCCATGGCCGCCACGCCTTCGACGTCGAACCCGTGGAACACCTCGCGGAAGGCCGGACGGCGGCGCAGGATGGTGATCCACGACAGCCCGGCCTGGAACCCTTCGAGGCAGACCTTCTCGAAGAGGCGCACGGGATCGTGCTGCGGTGTACCCCACTCCTCGTCGTGATAGCGGCGGTACTCGGGGTCGTTCGCAGCCCACGCGCATCGGAGACGACCGTCGTCGCCCTCGACGAGCTCGGCGCGCGGTACGACGCTCACGCGGCGAAGCCGATGCGTTCGTGGCCGAGCAGCCAGAGCTTCGTGGGGATTCCGTTGCCGCCGGAGTACCCGGTGATACGGCCGTCGGACGCGAGCACGCGGTGGCAGCCCACGATGATGGGAACCGGATTGGCACCGACGGCCGCACCGATGGCGCGGGCCGACCCGGGCTTTCCGACCGCGATCGCGAGGGCACCGTAGGAGGTCGCCTCGCCCCAGCCGAGTCGGTCGAGCTGCGACCAGACCGCCTCTTGGAACGGAGTGCCCGCACGGTGGACGGGGATGTCGAATGCGACGCGGGAGCCGGCGAAGTACTCGAGCAGCTGCTCACGGGCTCGGTCGAGCACGGCGTTGCTGTGCTCGGGCTCGTCGTCGTGGGGGAGCACGCCGTCGCGCTCGATGGAAAGGGACGTGACGGCGACGTCGTCGCCGACGAGCTCGATGCGCCCGATCGGGCTGTCGAGCCGGGTGAGGAACACGTTGGTCATGTCTCGAGCGTAGCCGCGGCATCCGACATCGACTCGCGGGAATCGGACATCGGGAAACGCATCGCCGAGGTGGCGATTGTCGAGGGGGAGTCGATGCATCCGACGTCCGCAGCGGTGCGCATAGGCTCGAGGGATGACTGAGATGGAGTACAGATCACTCGGCCGCTCGGGCCTGCGCGTGTCGACCGTCGGGCTGGGCGGCAACAACTTCGGGCGGACCGATACGGCGACCGAGACGCAGGAGGGAACGGATGCGGTGGTCGGAGCCGCACTCGACGCAGGGATCACGTTCATCGACACGGCCGACACCTACGGCCGCGAGTACGGTCTCAGCGAGGCGCTGCTCGGCAACGCCCTGCGCGGCAACCGCGACCAGGTCGTCATCGCCACCAAGTTCGGCCACGCCAGGATGGACTCGCCGATCCCGGCGTGGGGCGCCCGCGGCTCTCGTCGGTACGTGCGCATGGCGATCGAGGGCTCGTTGCGCAGGTTGCAGACCGACTGGATCGACCTCTACCAGCTGCACACCCCCGACCCGACCACGCCGATCGAGGAGACCGTCGCGGCGCTCGACGACCTCGTCCGCGAGGGCAAGGTGCGCTACATCGGTCACTCGAACCTCGCCGGATGGCAGATCGCGGAGGCGGAGTTCGTCGCGCGCGAGCTCGGCGCGAACCGCTTCATCTCGGCGCAGAACGAGTACAACCTGCTCGCCCGAGGCGCGGAGGCGGAGGTGCTGCCGGCGGTGCGCAGGTACGGGCTGGGGTTCCTCCCGTTCTTCCCGTTGCAGAACGGCCTGCTCACCGGCAAGTTCACGCGCGACGACGCGCCGTCGGACTCCCGCATCATGCGGCAGCGCCGGTACATCGTCGACGACGCGCCGTGGGACGTGCTCGATCAGTACCGGTCGTTCGCGCAGGAGCGTGGCATCACGATGCTCGAGGCCACGTTCGGGTGGATG
>DASUVU010000145.1:0-3904 GCA_036378815.1 Agromyces sp.
ATCGATCAGGCCGGAAGCCCGGTCGATCTTCTGCGCAATTCCCAGATCGGCTCCTACATCTACCCGGTCGTCCCCGCCGACTTCCAGAACTGGATCAAGGAGCAGAAGGCGTGGCGCGACACGGCCGTGCTCTACGACCAGTCGCACCACATGGACAACGTCTTCCTCAAGGGCTCGGACGCGATCAAGCTCATCGAGCGCACCGCGATCAACTCGGTCGAGAACTTCCCGGTCAACAAGGCGAAGCAGTACGTCCCGACGACTGCGGCCGGCCACGTCATCGGCGACGGCATCCTCTTCCGCGAGGCCGAGGACGAGTACGTGTACGTCGGGCGCGCGCCCGCCGCGAACTGGCTGCTCTACCACGGTGAGACCGGCGGATACCAGAACCTCGACATCACCGTCGACCGCCGCTCTCCGTCGCGCCCCTACGGCCAGGCGGTCAGCCGCAAGTACTACCGCTTCCAGATCCAGGGCCCCAACGCGTGGCAGGTGATCGAGAAGCTCAACGGCGGCCCGCTGGAGCAGCTCAAGTTCTTCAACATGTCGACCATGACGATCGACGGCACGACGGTGCGCACGCTCCGTCACGGCATGGCCGGCGCCCCGGGCCTCGAGATCTGGGGCCCGTACGCCGACCACGGTCGCATCCGCGACGCGATCGTCGAGGCCGGTGCCGAGTTCGGCCTCGTGCCCGTCGGTTCGCGGGCGTACCCGTCGAACACGCTCGAGTCGGGCTGGATCCCGTCGCCGCTGCCGGCGATCTACACCGGTGCGGAGGAGCGCGGCTACCGCGAGTGGCTGCCCGCCGACAGCTACGAGGCGACCGGAACGCTTGCCGGGTCGTTCGTGTCGGACAACATCGAGGACTACTACCTGACCCCGTGGGAGCTCGGGTACGGCTCGTTCGTGAAGTTCGACCACGACTTCATCGGTCGCGACGCCCTCGAGCAGGTCGACCAGTCGACGCAGCGCAAGAAGGTCACGCTCGCGTGGGACGCCGACGACCTCGGCAAGGTCTGGACGTCGCTGCTGAACGTCGATGGCCCGAACTACAAGTTCTTCGACCTGCCGCTGGCGAACTACGGCTCGGCGAACTACGACGCGGTGGTCGACGCCGATGGCACGGTCGTCGGATACTCGATGTTCACCGGGTACAGCGCGAACGAGCGCCGCGGCCTGTCGCTGGCCACCGTCGACGCGGACGTGCCCGAGGGCACCGAGCTCTCGGTGGTCTGGGGCGAGCCGAACGGCGGCACCAAGAAGGCGTCGGTCGAGCCGCACGAGCAGATCAACGTCCGCGCCGTCGTGAGCCCCGTGCCCTACTCGACCGTCGCGCGTGCGACGTACCAGGGCGGATGGCGCACCGGCTACCAGAACGAGGCCGTCGCGCAGGCCTAGGCAGCGCGCGGTGAGTGCGAGGGGCCAGGCGCTGCCTGGCCCCTCGGCTCATCCGAGTGGGAGGAGCAGACGCATGAGCCTGCGCAACGCGTTGCTCGCCATCCTGCGCGTCGGGCCGATGTCGGGGTACGACCTGCAGAAGCAGTTCTCGCAATCGGTCGGCCACGTCTGGCACGCACCCGACTCGCAGATCTACCCCGAGTTGCGCAAGATGGAGAGCCTCGGCCTGGTCGAGGGCGAGGAGCAGGTGCGAGGCGAACGCGGCATCCGGCGTGTCTACCACGTGACGGATGCCGGTGAGCGGGCGTTCCTCGAGTGGATGGCGTCTCCGCCCGAGTACCAGCGGGTGCGCGATCCGGCCCATCTGCGAGCGGCGTACCTGGAGTCGGCGAGGCCCGACGATGCCCGCGCATTCCTCCGCGCGCACATCGCCGAGTGGGAAGCGGAGCTCGCGGTCTTCCAAGGGGAACTCGACCACATCGAGCACCTCTCCAATCCGATGCTGGTGCGGCGCATCGAGGTCACGCCGCCCGCCGAGCGCGACCGCACGCTCGCCTACAAGCGGTTCGCCTACGAGGGCCTCGTGGATCGGGCGCAGAGCGAGATCGCCTGGGCCCGCCGCGGCCTGGAGCTCGTCGACCACCTCGGCAGGGACCGTTGAGCGCTCGCCCGCCACGGGTCGGGGTGGGTGGCGCTCCAGCTGCCGGCCCGCCCAATTGGTAGATTGACCCAGGGGGCCGAGGACGCTTCCGTGGTCCCCTCACATCGTCCATCGTCGGAGGAGCTCGAGCATGAGCCTGCGAAACGCGCTGCTCGCGCTGCTGCGCGTCGGACCGCTCTCGGGGTACGAGCTGCAGAAGCAGTTCTCCGTGTCGGTCGGGCACGTCTGGCATGCTCCCGACTCGCAGATCTACCCCGAGCTGCGGAAGATGGAGGCCGCGGGGCTGATCGAGGGTGAGGAACAGGTTCGCGGCGAACGCGGCACCCGGCGCGTCTACCACGTGACGGATGCCGGTGACCGCGCGTTCCTCGACTGGATGGAGTCGCCGATCGAGTACTCCCGGGTGCGCGACCCCGCCCACCTGCGGGCCGCCTATCTCGAGGCCACGACGCCCGAGGCGGCTCGCGAGTTCCTCCGTGCGCACATGGAGCAGTGGCAGGGCGAGCTCGAGCAGTGGGAGGGCGAGCTGCGGCGCATCGATGCCGTCGACAACCCGATGCTCGTGCGCCGTCTCGTCGCCACTCCCCCTGAGCAGCATGAACGCACCATCGCGTTCAAGCGATTCGCGTACGAGGGACTCGTCGACCGGGCGCGCGGGGAGATCGAGTGGGCTCGCCGCGGGCTCGCCCTCGTCGACCAGCTCGAGGCATCAAGCGGCGGATGGACCGTCTGGAGAGCGGTGGCGTCGGACTCGTGAGCAGCCGAGCGCACCCGCGTGACGCCGGGCCGGGCTCCGTCACACCGTCCTGACCGGCGACAGCGGGCTCAGCGGCCCACCCGGCCGCAGAGTCCGGCGATCGGGGCGAGCACCATCGGCCGGGCGGCGACCCAGGCGGCCGCGATCACGACGAGTGATGCGAAGAAGATCCAGAACCCGACCCAGTTCACCGCGTCCTGCGACGCGTACATGTGGTTGAGGTTCCGCAGGGCCCCGGTTGCGAAGACCAGCGCGACGTGCACGACGATGAATGCCACGAAGTAGAGCATCACGGGGAAGTGCACGGCACGCGCCCACTCGACGGGGTAGATCCGGTTCAGGGTCTTCGCGTTCTTCGGCCAGATGCCGCTCATGCGGACGCCCGTGATGATGGCGAGCGGCGCGGCGATGAACACGGTGGCGAAGTACGCGAGCTGCTGCAGGCTGTTGTAGTTGACCCATCCGTTCTCGGTCGGCCAGTCCAGCGACACGTACTGCAGCGTCGCCGAGATCGCGTTGGGGAACACCTCCCAGCTCGTCGGCACGATCTTCATCCACTGGCCGGTGACGAACAGCAGCACGACGAAGATCACGCCGTTGACGATCCACAGGATGTCGAGCGACTGGTGGAACCACAGTGCGAGGCTGATCTTCCGCGTCTTCGACCAGCGCGGGGTCCAGTACGCGGCGGGCCGCTTCTCGGTACGCACCTGCAGGCCCGACCGGATGATCAGCACGATCAGGAAGACGTTGAAGAAGTGCTGCCAGCCGAGCCATGCCGGGATGCCCACCGGCGCACCCTCGGGCAGTTCGTACTCGCCGGGATACGTGGCGAGGAAGTCCTGCATGAACGGGAGGCCGATGAACCACCCGACCGCGACCACCGCGACCGTTGCGGCGAGCAGCAGACCGAACCCGCCGACGAGCGCGGTTCCGAGCAGCTGCCCCGGGGTGTAATCGCCGAAGCGGCTGGGCTTCTCCACGGGCGGGCGCGCCGGGCGGCGTGGCGCAGGCGCAGGCGTAGGGCGACCCGAGGTCGAGGCGGCGAGTGGGACTCGGGCGGCCGGGGCCGCAGGAGCGGTGGC
>DASUVU010000146.1:0-3293 GCA_036378815.1 Agromyces sp.
GGCGCTCGAGTGGGCCGCCAAGGCATCAGCGGCGGTGCAGTCGCGGATCGAGGTGCGTGCGCTGCAGGAGGCACCCGAAGGCTAGCCTGTCGCGACGCCGACAATGGCGAGCCTGGCGTCCAGTGCCCGGCGCCGCCAACCATCGCGCGGACCCCCGATCCCGGAGAATTCATCGCGCGAGCGCGCCCACCTCGCCGCGAGCCGCGGCACGCCCTGAGGAGCGGCGGGTCTTTCGCCGCGCAGCGAGGTGCTCGCCGGCCAGTTGGTCGGGTGCGATGTTTCCGGGTCGGGCCACCTGCTCGGGATCGAGGTGCGCCGGCGGAATGAACCAACTTCGGCCGGCTCTGATCGAGATCACCCATCCGTCGTCATGCACGCGGTGGTGATGGTGCGAACACAACATGATGCCGTTCTCGAGGTCGGTCGGGCCTCTGTCTCGCGTCCACCACCTGATGTGATGAGCCTGCGTGTGGGACGGGGGCCGCTGGCACCCCGGCCACGCGCAACCGCCGTCGCGTGCGACGAGCACCGCCTTCTGCGCCGAGCTGAAGAGGCGCCTCGACCGGCCGAGCTGCACGCGCTCGCTGCCATCGCCCAGGTACAGCGGCGCGATGCCGGCCGACATGGCCAACTCACGCGCCGTGTCGATGGACACCGGCTGCTCGATGCCGTCGATCGTCGCGTGCCCGTGTCCCGAGACGAGGGCGTCAGCGTCGACGCGAGCGATCACGGTGACCGCCCGCAAGGCGGCAGGGGCATCGGTGCTGGACAGCGAGAGTCGTGCGATGTCGGCGAGCGCGTCGGCATTCATCTGGGCGATCGTACGGTCTTCGGCGAGCACGCGGTCTTCGGCGAGCACCTGGCCACCGGCGTGCACGCGGTCTTCGGCGCGCGCACCATCGTCGGAGGAAGCCGCCGCCGAACCACCCGTTGCGCTGACGCCGAACCCTCGACGAGCGTCACGTGCGGCGTGCAGCTCGGCGCCGACGAGCGTTTCGATCGCCAGCTTGATCGGAGCGCCGTTGGCGGGGTCGAACGCGCCGCGAAGGTTGACCATGCCCGATGCGTCTTGCCAGATCTTCAGCGATCGGGCGCCGCGCAGTTCGTCTTCGCGCGGCTTCACGCCGTCGGGGTCGAGATGCGCCTCGAGTTGCCGGATGAGGCGCTGCGTTCCGTCGACCCCCACGATGGGCGCCCGTTCGACGAGAAGCACCTCGGCGTCGTCGAGATCCGCGCGGTCGGCCCGAACGGCGACGCGGTCGAGAAAACGGCGGATGAGGTCGGCGGCATCGATGCTCACCGATCCCGACTCGAACGCCGCCGCCAGATGTGGGTGGCGGGCCGGCAGGACCTCCCCCGTGAACGACTGACGCGCCGAGGTGGCCTCGCCGATGGACACCAAGCGCGCGGCATCCGAGTACCGACCGCCCGTCGCCTGCACGATCAGGCGTTCGGCCGTCGCGAACCCGTGCTGCTTGGCAACATCGGACTCGTCGCCCGTGCGAGACCGGGCAGCGAGCTCGGCCGCACACCGCGCCTGCAGCACCTGCACACTGCGCTGCAGCCTGGCGAGCGCCTCGGTCGCCCGAACGAGGCCGTCGTCGCTCATGACCCGAACGTCGGAGCTCACGTCGCTCGACACACCGAGAAGCGCCCCCGACCAGGCCTCGACCAGATTCGCATGCAGCGCTCCGAGTGACTCGAGGGCGGGAGGCGAATCCGTCATGCTTCATTCTCCCAAAGCGAGGGGAGACATGGGAACAAATGTTCGAACTGTGGATAACTCGATCGTCGCACCGTTGAAGCCATCGTCGATTTCCATCGGCGCCGGACACCTCGGCCGACGGGCGAGCGAGCGGCCCTCGCCGCACCTTCCGCACGCCGCTACGCTGAGCGTGGAACCAGACCGGAGAGGGTGGTGAGTTCCATGTCTGCGACGAAGCAGTGGAGCATCACCGTCGACATCGACGAGCAAGAGGACGCCACGCTGGCCACCGTCAGCCTGCGCACGCCCACGGGTCACGACGTGACGGGAGTCGGCGAGGCGCATCGCAATCCGCTCGATGCGAGCGTGCCCGAGATCGGCGACGAGCTCGCGGTCTCACGCGCGCTGCGCAACCTCGCCGAGCGACTGCTGCACACGACCGAGAAGGACATCAGCGGCGTCACCGGCGAGTCGGCGCACCTGCACCGGTGACCGGGCAAGGCGAGCCGCCGACGCGGCACGCGCTCGACGCGGCACGCGCTCAGCGGGGCAGCGTCGGCGTGCGGCGGTAGCCATCCCGTCGGAACTGCACCAGCGCCGACGTGACCGCCGTGGCAGCGAGCAGTCCGAGCAACATGATCTCGAGCATCGCGCACCTCCCTTCGAGCCTGAGTGCGGGCGGCGGCGGAACTCCCGCCGCACACCACACTCCTCCCGAACCGGATCAGGCGAATCCGTAGAGCACACGGATATTCGGATGCCGCACTACTGAGATCGCGGCGCTCGACTCTACTGAGATCGCGACGGGAGATCGCGACCCGAGATCGCGACGCTAGATCGCTGTCGCGAGCGCGCCGTACCCCATCGCGATGAAGAACGAGAGCACGGCCAGCACGATCGTCACGGGCACCATCGTGTAGCGCTCGGGCTTGCTGCGCGAGATCGCGTTCAGCCCGATGCCGAGCACGAAGTAGGCGAAGATCACCCACATCGCGACCTCGGAGAACGGCTCGGGGAACACGTCGATGGCCCCGACGCGGTCCCACGCGATGACCGCGATCAGCGCGTAGATGAGGATCGACACCGCGCTGCCGATACGCAAGCCCACCGGAAGCACTCGGTGCTGGCCACCCCAGGCGTACCGCCCGAGCGGGGCGCCGAAGGCGAGCGCCAATTGGACGATCGCCAGCGCGGCGAGGACGATGGTGAGCACAAGGGCGAAAGGCACGAGTCTCACCGTAGTGGGCGAACCGATACCGGACTCGCCAGCACCGATACCGGACTCGCCGGCACAGGAGTACGCTGACGCCGTCCGCCTGGGGGAAGGGGGCGCCATGCAGCCGCTCCGTCTGATGACGTTCAACGTGCAGCTCCTGCCGGTCATCGCCGGCGTGGGTGCGGGCACCGTCAGCGTGCCGGCCGGCATCGTAGGCCTGATCCCCGGCAGCGCCAGCGACTCCATCGCGCAGGCCGAGGCCGTCGCCGCCGACCTGCTCGACATCCCACCCGCCGAACGGCCCGACGTGCTCGCGCTGAACGAGGTCTTCAGCGAAGACGCCCGCGATGTGCTCATCAATCAGCTGACGCC
>DASUVU010000147.1:0-4003 GCA_036378815.1 Agromyces sp.
CGCTGGCTCGCGGCGTGCTTCTGCACGAGGTCGGTGAGCTCGTCGATCAGCGCCGGACCGAGGCCCGCCATGCGGTCATGGTCGGTCGGCGCCATGCGCACCGTGAACGTGTTCGGCACGAGCACGCGGTCGCGCGAGACGACCGCCGCCTTCGTGTCGATCTCGCGCTTCAGCGCCGCCGTGATCTCCACGGGCTGCAGCCCCGAGCGGAAGGTCTTCGCGAAGGCGCCGTTCACGGCGCGTTCGAGACCCTTCTCGAAGTTGTCCAGTAGGCCCACAGGTCTCCCGATCCCGTTCGTGATGGTGTCATGGTAGCCGCAGCGGCTGTGAACCCCCGTCGTCAGTCGATCGCAATCGCCGTTTCCTCCGCGTCGACGTCGAGCGACAGCGTGGGGATCGAGGCGGTGAGCAGCGTGCCGTCCGCGCGGCGCGATCCGGTGACGTCGCGCATGGTCGGCGCGCCGTAGAGCCGGGGGCCCTGGCCGTCGAGCGGCACGGTCACCGGGGCATCCGCCGTGACGACCACGTCGACGCCGCGCACCTTGACCCGCACCTCGTCGCCGACCTCCGCGACGAATGTGATCGACTCGGGCTCGAGCTCGACCCGGACGCGAGTTCCGTGCAGCGTGAGCCGGTAGGTGAGCTTGCGCCAGTCGTCGGGCAGTCGCGGATCGAAGGAGAAGACGCCGTTGTGGTCGCGGAACCCGCCGAAGCCCGACACGAGCGCGGCCCACACGCCGCCGGTCGAGGCGACGTGCACGCCGTCGGCCGCGTTGTGGTGCAGGTCGGCGAGGTCGACGAACAGCGCCGAGCGGAAGTACCGCATGGCGAGCTCGTGGTACCCGACCTCCGCCGCGATGAGCGACTGCACGATGGCCGAGAGCGTGGAGTCGCCGGTGGTGAGCGGGTCGTAGTACTCGAAGTCGGCGCGCTTCATCTCGGTCGAGAACCGGTCGCCCTGCAGGTAGAGGGCGAGCACGACGTCGGCCTGCTTCAGCACCTGGAAGCGATAGATGACGAGCGGGTGGTAGTGCAGCAGGAGCGGGCGCCGGTCTTCGGGGGTGTTCTCGAGGTCCCACAGCTCCTTCTGCAGGAACTGCGAGTCCTGCGGATGGATGCCGAGCTGCTCGTCGTAGGGGATGTGCATGTGCGCGGCGGCCCGACGCCAGCTGGCGACCTCGCCCGGAGTGATGTCCAGGCGGTTCACGAGCTTGTGGTACGCGATCGGGTCGTTCACCTGCAGGTTGTCGACGGCGGATGCCGCGGCCGCGAGGTTCGCGCGGGCCATCACGTTCGTGTAGAGGTTGTCGTTCACGACCGTGGTGTACTCGTCGGGCCCGGTGACTCCGTGGATGTGGAACACGTCGTCGGTCCGGTTGGATCGCCAGAAGCCGAGGTCCTCCCACATCCGCGCGGTCTCGACGAGGATGTCGATCGCGCCGCGCGCGAGGAAGTCCACGTCGCCGGTGGCGGCCACGTACTGGCACAGCGCGTAGGCGATGTCCGCGTCGATGTGGTACTGCGCGGTCCCGGCCGCGTAGTACGCCGACGACTCCTGCCCGTTGATCGTGCGCCAGGGGAACAGGGCGCCGCGCTGGTTCAGCTCGACCGCCCGGGCGCGGGCGGCGTCGAGCATCCGCTGCCGGAAGCGGAGCACGTTGCGGGCGACGATCGGCGCCGTGTAGCTCAGGAACGGCATGACGTAGATCTCGCTGTCCCAGAAGTAGTGTCCGCCGTAACCCGAGCCCGTCACCCCCTTCGCGGCGACCCCGTCGCCGTCGGTGCGGGCCGTCGCCTGGGCGAGCTGGAAGAGATTCCACCGCGCGGCCTGCTGCAGCGCCGGCTGGTCGGCGATCTCGACGTCGGAGCGAGCCCAGAAGTCATCGAGCCACGAGCGCTGCTGGGTGAAGAGCTCGGCGACGCCGAGCTCGATCGCGCGGTCGAGGGTGCGGTCGGTGCGGTCGACCAGCTCGCGGGTCGGCACGATGCGCGCGGTGTGGTAGCTGACGAACTTGGTGATCCGGATCGGCTTGCCCTGCTTCGCCTGGATCCGGTAGATGTGCTTCGCGAGGTCGTCGCCGATCGACCCGCTCTCGGTGTAGGGGTTCTCGGTCGAGATCGTGTGCTCGGCGCCGACGGCGAGGGTCATGCCCGAGTTGGTGCACTGGTAGCCGAGCACTTAGCGACCGTTTCCGGAGCGCTGCACGCGCGGTTGCAGCACGCGGTCGAGGAACTGCTCCGCGCGGCGGGGGTCGAATGCGGTGGGAGGCTCCGTCACGCCCGACCGGTACTCGTCGCGGCCGTCCTGGCGGTTCAGGATCGGGCTCGAGATCGTGACCGCGGCATCCGCGTCGAGCAGTTCGACCTCGTAGTCGAGCACGGCGAGGTGCCGGTCGGTGAAGGAGGTCATGCGTCGGCTCGTGATGAGCACGCGCTTGCCCGACGGGGTGCGCCACTCGATGGAGCGCGACAGCGTGCCGAGGCGGAAGTCGAGGCGCCGCTCATAGGCGAGCAGCTCGGCCACGGTGAGCACGAGGGGCTCGTCGTCGACGTACAGGCGGATCACCTTCGCGTCGGGCGCGTTCACGATCGTCTGCCCGACCCGGGCGAATCCGAACGCCTCCTCGGCGTGCCGGATCGGCCAGGTCTCGTGGAAGCCGTTGATGAACGTGCCGTGGAAGTGGCCGTCGCGGCCCTCCTCCACGTTGCCGCGCAGGCCGAGGTACCCGTTGCCCACCGCGAACAGCGTCTCGGTGCGTCCCATGTCGCGCATCCCGAAGTCCGTCTCGACGAGTGCCCACTCGTCGATCGGGAATCGCAGGCGGTTCAGGGGGTCGTTGTCGGCGAACCTCATGCGGGCTCCTCTCGGGTTCCGGTCGCTGAGCCCGTCGAATCGGGCGCGGTGCTCCCTTCGACTCGCTCGGGGAGCGAAGGGATGAGCTCGTCGAGCTCGTCGACGATCACGTCGGCGCCGAGCTGCTCGAGCGCGGCCCGGCCGACGCCGCGATCAACCCCGATGACGATACCGAACTCTCCGGCGGCTCCCGCCTTCACGCCCGACTCGGCGTCTTCCACGACGGCGCACGCCGTGGTCGGGAGGCCGAGCAGTTCGGCGGCGCGCTCGAATGTGTCGGGCTCGGGCTTGCCGGGAAGGCCCTCGCGTGCGGCGACGGCCCCGTCGACGACGACCTCGAACCGGTCGGCGAGCCCCGCAGCGGCGAGCACGGCGGGCGCGTTCTTCGAGCTCGACACGACGGCGACCTTCGCCCCGATGCGCTCGACCGCCTCGAGGAACGCGACGCTCGCGGGGTATGCGGTGACGCCCTCCTCGGCGAGCGTCTCGTTGAAGGCCTCGTTCTTGCGATTGCCGAGGCCGTGCACGGTGTCTTCGGTCGCGGCATCCGTCACCTCGCCCTCTTCCAGGCGGATGCCGCGGCTCTCGAGGAGGGAGCGGACCCCGTCGTACCGGGGCTTGCCGTCGATATAGGCGAAGTAGTCGGCCTCTTCATATGGGCGGGCGCCGTGCGCCTCGAGGAACGGCGTGAACAGGCGCGCCCAGGCGTGCATGTGCACGGTCGCGGTGGGCGTCAGCACGCCGTCGAGGTCGAAGAGATAGCCGCGGATGTCGCTGAGGTCGACGACTCGGTGGGGCATGGGGGTGTCGGGCGAGGTCACGGCCGTCCTTTCGTGGCTTCGGTAGAGGGCACCGGAACCCGCTGATCGATGCTATTCCCCACTGGCGGGCGAGGGCGAGGCCAGACGTGGACTCTGAGGATTCACGAAGGCTCGGGGAGGGTCGTCGGCTCGAATCGCGGATGCCTCATGCGAGGTGTTAGGCTCGTTCAGTTGACGCACCTCGGTGCGCCACACGTGCGCGAGTGGCGGAATTGGCAGACGCGCTGGCTTCAGGTGCCAGTACTCGCAAGGGTGTGGGGGTTCAAGTCCCCCCTCGCGCACCATAGGAGGCTTACTGCAATCGCCCTGGGAATGCAGGGCGGTAAGC
>DASUVU010000148.1:0-10939 GCA_036378815.1 Agromyces sp.
GATCGACCGAGTCGCTCGTGAGGGTGCGACGGTGCTGCTGTCGAGCCACATCCTGTCGGAGGTCGAGGTGCTCTGCGATCGGGTGACCATCATCCGCGCCGGCAAGGTCGTCGAGAGTGGCACGCTCGCCGAGCTCCGCCACCTCACCCGCACCGAGATCGCGTTCGTCCACGATCCGGCCAAGGAGGCGGCCGTCGCCGCCCTGCCGGGCACGTACGACCTCGTGTTCGATGAGGGCCGGGTGCGCTTCACCGTCGACAGCGATCGGGTCGCCGACGTGCTCCCCGACCTCGGCCGGTTGGCCGTGCAGGGACTCACGGTCGCCCCGCCGTCGCTCGAGGATCTCTTCCTGCGCCACTACGGCGACGAGGTCGCTCCCGTCGAGGAGGAGGCACGGGCGTGAGCAGGCTCATGGTGCTGCTGCGGCAGCGCATCCGTCGCGACCGCCTGCAGCTCACGCTGTGGATCCTCGGCACCGCGCTGCTCGCGTTCGCGTCGATCTCGGCGGTGTTCGACACGTACGGCGAGGAGCAGGATCGTCGCGAGATCCTCGGCGTCGCGATCGCGACGCGCACGATCCTCGTCTTCCGCGGCACGCCGAACGGCATCGACGACGGCGCGTTCGCGTTCTTCCTGCTCTTCGCCTGGCTCGCGCTCATGGGCGGACTGATGAGTACCTTCCTCGCCGTCCGCCACACGCGCCAGGAGGAGGAGCAGGGGCGCGCCGAGGCCGTCGCCGCAACGCCGGCCGGGCGGATCCTGCCGACCACGGCGACCGTCATCCACGGCGTGCTCGCGAACCTCGCACTCGGCCTCCTCATCGCCCTCGCGCTCATCGCGAACGGCCTCGACGCGACGGGCTCGTTCGTCTGGGGTGCCGCGATCGCCGTCTCGGGCGTCGCCTTCGTGGGGTTCGGCATGTTCGCCGCCCAGCTGTTCCGCACGTCGCGCGCGGCGAACGGGCTGTCGGTCGCGTTCGTGCTGGCCGCCTACCTGCTGCGAGGCATCGGCGATGCCGCCGGCACCCCGTCCGAGGACCTGCTGCACGTCACCCCGGCCTGGCCGAGCTGGCTGTCGCCCATCGGGTACGGGCAGTTCACCGGCGCCTACGTCGAGAACGACCTGACGCCGCTGCTGGTCCCCCTCGGATTCGCCGCCGCCGTCATCGCGCTGGTGTTCGGCCTGCAGGCGGTGCGCGACCAGGGCGCCAGCCTCGTGCCCGGACGCGCCGGACGCGCGACCGCCGGCCCCGTGCTGTCGAGCTCGTTCGGCCTCGTGTGGCGGCTCAACCTCCCGATCCTGCTGTCGTGGACTGCGGGCGCCGTCGCGACCGGGCTCCTGGCCACCTCGCTGTCATCGGTGGTCAACCAGGCCGCGACCGACACCCCGCAGGTGCTCGAGACGCTCCGCGCGGCGATCGGGAGCGATGCGTCGATCGAGGAGGCGTTCGTCGGCGTCTTCTACGGGCTCGTCGGCGTCCTCGCCGCATGCTGCGCCATCCAGGTGGGCATTCGCGCCCGCCAGGAGGAGGCGCACGGCACCGCCGAGCTCGTGCTCGGCACGCGCGTGCCCCGGATGCGCTGGCTGCTCGAGTACTGGATCGTCGGCGTCATCGTGATCGTGATCGTGCTCGCTGCCGCCGCGCTCGCCGGCATCGCCGGAGCGGGCAGCGCGTCCGACCCCGAGTCGCTCGTCCCGAATGTGCTCGAGGCCGCGGCCGCACAACTGCCGGCGTGCCTCGTGTTCCTCGGGCTCACGCTGCTGGTCTTCGCGTACCTGCCGCAGGCGACCATCCCCATCGGCTGGACGGCGGTCGGGCTCGCCGCGATCCTCGGCACGTTCGGCCCGATCCTGCAGCTGCCCGACTGGCTCGTCAAGCTCTCGCCGTTCGCCCACTCCCCCGTCCCATCGGGCGGCGACACCGACTGGACCGGCGGATTCTGGATGCTCGCCATCGCCCTGGCCGCCGGCGCGGTGGCGGTGTGGTCGATGCGGCGGCGCGAGCTGGCCACGGGCGGATGAGCGCCACGACGGGCGAGGAAGCGGATGGAAGACTGAGCGGATGCCACGCGACGAGCAGGCCCTGAAGGCCACGGTCGAACAGTCCGCTGCGGTCCTCACCGCCGCGGGGTTCCCGCGCATGCCGGCGCGCGTGCTGATGGCGCTGCTCGTCGCCGAGGCGGGCGGCCTCACCGCGTCGGAGCTGAGTGAGCGGCTCGGCGTGAGCGCCGCCGCGATCTCGGGCGCCGTGCGCTACCTCTCGCAGATCGGCATCCTCCACCGCGTGCCGCAGCCGGGCAGCCGCCGCGACCGCTGGGAGTTCCTCGACGATGCCTGGTACACGGCGCTCATGGCGAAGAGCCCGGTCTACGGCGTGATCGCCGAACTGGGCGACCGTGCGGCAGACGCGATCGGCGACGATTCCGACGTCGGCGCGGCCCGCGCCCGCGAGATGGCGAGGTTCTACCGCTTCATCAACGGGCGCATGCCCGACCTCATGCGCGAGTGGGAGGAGCTCCGGGAGCGCTGATCAGCCGACGAACATGAGCAGGAGACCCACGAGGCCGGCGATCGCGGCGATCACGAGCAGGATGATCCCCACGTTGCGGATGATGCGCCGGCCCGGAGGCGGCTCGTGCAGTCGGAGGCGATCGGGCTCGCGCTGCTTGAAGTAGGCGGGCTCCTCATCGGGGTGGCGCACATGCGCGCGCTCATCGTCGCTGAGCCGTCGCTGGTGGAACCCGCCCTCGGCGAACCAACGGATCGTCGAGCCGTGTTCCTGGTCGACCACGACCGCTTCGGTGCGGAGCCAGCGCCCGTCGGCCAGGCGGATGAGGAACGCGAGCAGGAGGCATCCGAGACCGCCGGCGAGGCCGATCCAGCCGATCACTTCGGCGACGACCGAGGCGACCTCCGACGCATCCATGCAGCACACGGTATCCGACGCTCGCCCGCCCCGTGGTCGAGTGGCGCAGGCCGAGGCGAACGCGTCGAGACCTCGCGGGGCGGCGACCCGTAGCCTTGACGGGTGCAGTGCCCCTACTTCGACGCCTGGGAGTGCCGGTCGTGCACCCTCATGGGGCGGCCCTACCCGGCACAGCTCGCCGAGAAGCAGGCGCACGCCGAGGCTCTCCTCGCCCCGTTCGACGTGCCCGAGTGGCTGCCGCCGGTGGCGAGCGGAGAACGCGGCTACCGCAACAAGGCGAAGATGGTCGTCGGCGGAACGACGGATGCTCCGACCATCGGCATCCTCGACGCCGACGGGCATGGCGTCGACCTGCAGGCCTGCGGCATCTGCTCCCCGGGACACCGAACGGCGTTCCCCGTGCTCGCGCGTTTCATCACGCGCGCGAGGATCACCCCCTACGACGTGAACGCCCGCCGCGGCGAGCTCAAGCACGTCATCGTGACCGAATCGCCCGACGGCGAGCTCCTGGTGCGCTTCGTGCTGCGTTCGAGCGAGCCGCTCGCCCGCATCCGCAAGCACCTGCCGTCGCTGCTCGACGAACTCCCGCGGGCGCGGGTCGTCACCGCGAACCTGCTGCCAGAACACAAGGCGGTGCTCGAGGGTGAGCACGAGGTCGTGCTCACCGAACAGCAGACGCTGCCGATGCGGCTGAACGACGTGACGATGCACCTGCGTCCGCAGAGCTTCTTCCAGACGAACACGGCGATCGCCGCCGCGCTCTACGCTGAGGCACGCGACTGGATCCGCGACCTCGCCGCCGAGGACGCGTGGGACCTCTACTCGGGGGTCGGCGGCTTCGCCCTGCACCTGGCGGATGCCGCGACCGAGGTCACGGGAATCGAGACCAGCGTCGAGGCCGTCGCGAGCGCCGAGCTCAGCCGAACGGATGCCGCGCTGAGCCGCGTTCGCTTCGCGGCGGGTGACGCCACGGCATTCGCGCTGGACGCGGACCGCGCGCCCGACCTCGTCGTGGTCAACCCGCCCCGACGGGGCATCGGTCGCGAGCTCGCCGAGTGGCTCGAGCGATCGGATGCCGCGCACGTGCTCTACTCGAGCTGCAACGTGGCCTCACTGGCGCGCGACCTCGCGGCGATGCCGTCGCTCCGGCCGGTGAAGGCGCGCGTGTTCGACATGTTCCCGCAGACCACCCACTTCGAGGTGATGGTGCTGTTGGAGCGCACCGGGCTGTTGGAGCGCACCGGCGGTTGAGGAGGCGCCCGGGCCGGGAAATCTCGAGACGCGACCGGCTTCGCCGGGCGCTCCTCAACCAGCGGGTTGATCGGATCGGATCAGCGCTTGCGAATCTTCGCGACGCCCTCTGCCTCTCCGGCCTTCTCGCGCTTCTGCGCACGCTTCTCCTTCAAGGAGAGCTGAGGCTGCTTCTTCGAGGAATTCGATCGGGGATTCTTGTCAGCCATCTGTGAGCTCGCTTCCCTTCTTCAGCTGGCGGGCTTCCAGCGACCATAGCCCACTTCCGAGGCGAAGTCATGTCCGCTCCGAGCGAACCTCACCCCGGGAAGAAAACCGACTCTCTTCAGGAATTTTCCGCGGTCGACCAGCCGCCGGCGGGGCGCACGAGTCCCGACTCGTAGGCGAGCACCACGGCTTGAACGCGGTCGCGCAGCCCGAGCTTGGCGAAGGTTCGAGTGAGGTGGGTCTTGACCGTGGCCCCACTGATGTGGAGGCTGATCCCGATCTCGTCGTTGGCCAGTCCTCGCGCCACGAGCACGAGGATCTCCCGCTCACGAGCGGTCAGCCGCGCGAGGGCCGTCGTGGCACGCGGGTCGGGCTGACGCAGGTGGCGCTCCACCAGCCGACGGGTGATCGCGGGTGCCAGCAGGGCGTCGCCACGGTGCGTGGACCGGACCGCATGCACCAGGTCGGGCGGATCGATGTCCTTGAGCACGAAGCCGCTCGCTCCCGCCCGCAGTGCATCGAGCACGTAGTCGTCGGCGTCGTACGTGGTCAGGACGAGCACGCGACCCGAGAACCGCGACGCCATCAGCTCGCGGGTCGCCTCGAGCCCGTTCATGTCCGGCATCCGGATGTCCATCAGAATGACATCGGGAGCAAGCGCGAGGGCCGATGCGACCGCTTCCCTGCCGTTGCCGGCCTCGCCGACCACCGTCAGATCCCCTTGAACGCCGAGGATCATCGCGAATCCCGCGCGCACGAGAGCCTGGTCGTCGGCGATGAGAATCCGGATCAACGCTGCTCCGGTTCATACGCGTCCACGATGGGCAGCGTTGCGCGCACCCCGAAACCGCCGCCGGCTCGCGGTCCGGCGTCGATCGAGCCGCCGAGGGTTGAGGCGCGTTCGCGCAGCCCGATGATCCCGTAGCCGGGACGCGAGTCGCGGCCTCGGCCGGCCGCCGCGACATCCGAATCTCCGCCGTCGTCCGACACGTCCACGACGACCTGCCCGGGCTCGACGCGAACGTCGATGCGGGCGACGGCACCGGGCGCGTGCTTCAGGGTGTTGGTGAGCGCTTCCTGGACGACCCGGAATGCGGCGAGTTCCGTCGCCAGCGGCAACCCCGTCTCCTCACCGTGCAGTTCGTACGTCACCTCGAGCCCCAGCGCGCGCATGCTCTGAACGAGCTCGGGGATGCCGCGCAGGCCCGGCGTGGCACCCACCGATGGTGCGTCGTCGGAGCGATTGAGGTGCAGCAGCCATCTCAGCTCGGACAGCGCCTTCTTTCCCGTTCCGCGGGCCTCGTCCACCATCTGGCGCGTTCGGGCGGGATCGACGGTGGCCGCCGCGCTGACCGCGCCGAGCTGCACGACCATCACGGTGAGCGAGTGGGTGAGCACGTCATGGATCTCGCGGGCCATGCGATCCCGTTCGGCGTGCACGGCCTCTCGGGTGTGGGCGTCTCGCTCCTGTTCGATGAGGAGGTTGAGCCTGGCCAGTTCGGCGATCTGGTGCTGGCGCTGTCGGATGATCCGCCCGGCCGCCCAGGGTGCCGCGGTGATCAGTCCGGTGAATGCGGCGTCGACCAGCGGCTCGCTGCTCGTGAAGGGGATGGTTCCCCACACCGAGAGCAGCGCGATCGCGAGCCCGATCTGGGCCCTGCGGATCGGTGCACACGCCGCCACGGAGTAGACCGTCACCATGAGGGCGATGACCGCGGCATACCCCCGGTCGGTGACATCACCGCCGAGACCGCCCTCGGACACGAGCAGGGTGAGCCAGCTGATGGTCACGGCGGCGAGCGAGTGCCGCCGCCGGATGGCCACCGACCCCGTGATGAGCACGAGCGCGACCAGCCGCTCGAGACCGGCTCCCTCGAGGAGGGCCTGCGTCATGGCGAGCGCGAACAGGACTCCAGCCAGGAGCAGGTCGCGCACGACCGGTCTGGCCAAGAGGGACATGCGATCACGCTATCGGGACGTGCGAGCACGCGTGTCGGCCCCGCGTCGGAGCTTCGTACGACTCCGGTCGTACACGGTCGAGAACCGCAGCCGACGACAGGCGCCGTCCCCCTCGCCAACATTGAGGCGTCCTCGCCCACCTCCCGAAGGAGATCCCATGTCTGTACGCACGACCGCCGTCTGTCTGGTCGCGGCTCCGATCGCCGGCCTCGTCGGCACGCTCGCAATGCCGGGCCTCGACGGCACCCCGACCGAGCAGTTGGAGGCGCTGGCCGCCGGGGGTTCGATGTTCCTGATCGCGAATGCCGCCCTCCTGCTCTGCTTCGTGCTCTTCGCACTCGGGCTGAGCGGCCTCGCGCACGCCTCGGATGGGCGGCGCGGAGCGTGGTGGCGGGTGCTCGCGACATCCGCCGTGACCGCTGCTGTCGGATGGATCCTGCATGCGGCCGTGGTCGGCTACGGGATGTCGCGGTTGTCGATGGCGGCTGCGGGCGTGCTGGACTCGTCGGCCCCGGTCGTCGAGACGCTCTACGACGGCTCGGCGTTCCTGATGCTGCTGCTCCCCATGCTGGCCACCACCGTCGTCGGAACGATCGGGCTCTCCGTCGGCCTCTGGCGCACCGGCCTCGCGCCCTGGTGGGGGGCCCTGCTCGTGGTGCTCGGGCTCGCCGCCGACTTCGTCGCACCCGACGGCATCTCGGGAATCGCGATGTTCGCCCTGATGGCCGTGGGCCTGTTCACCTGCGCCGTTCGGCTGATCGCTCGCCGCCCGGCCGTCTCGGAGCAGCCGGAGCAAGCCGTCACCGTGTAGCCGAGAACGCGGAGGGTGTCGCTCCCGGCTGCTTCAGGCGGTCGGGAGCGACGCTCACGCACCTGCGGCGAGCTCGCGGGCACGGGCGAGCGCGGCATCCGTCGCCCGGTCGAACACCTCCTTGAGGTGCGCCTGCTCGAGTACGGCGATCGCCCGCTCGGTGGTGCCCTTGGGGCTCGTGACCCGCCGGCGCAGCTCGGCAGGATCGTCGTCGGATGCCGCGAGCAGCTCGCTCGCGCCCCGGAACGTGCCCTGCACCATGAGCGCCGCCTGCTCGGGAGTGAAGCCCTTGTCGATCGCCGACGCCGTCAGCTGCTCGATGAGGAGGAACACGTAGGCGGGTCCCGAGCCCGAGATCGTCGAGAGCGCGTCGAGCTGCTCCTCGGGAACGACGAGCACCTCGCCGACCGTCTCGAACAGGGACACGGCGAGCGCGAGGTCGGCATCGCTCGAGCGGGTGCCCGCCGAGACTCCGGTGACGGCGCGGCCGACGAGTGCCGGCGTGTTCGGCATCGACCGGATCACGGCGACCGAGTCGGGCAGCAGCGACTCGTACGTGGCCACGGTGACTCCCGCCGCGACGGAGACGACGACGGTGCCTGGCTCGAGCGCTCCGGCGATCTCGCGCAGCAGGTCGGGCACCATCGCGGGCTTCACCGCGACGACCACGATCCTGGCGCCGTCGACCGCGGCCAGGTTCGCCGCGGCATCCGTCTCGGTGGCATGGGCGACGACACCCTCGAGCCCGGCGAGCTCAGCCGCCTTCTGCGCGGAACGGTTGGTGGTGCGGATGCCGCCGTCGATCTCGACGCCCGGCCGGAGCAGGCCCGCGATGATCGCTCGAGCCATCGAACCGGCCCCCAGGAAGGCGGTCGCGGGAAGGTGCAAGGGGGCGTCGGCGCTCATGCGACCATCCTAGGATTGTCGCCATGAGCGCATCTGGCGGCACCAAGGCCATCATCGCGGCATTCCTGGCCAATGCCGGAATCGCCGTGACGAAGTTCATCGCGTGGTTCTTCTCGGGGTCCTCGTCGATGCTCGCCGAGGCCGTGCACTCCGTCGCCGACGCCGGCAACCAGTTGCTGCTCATCTTCGGTGGGCGCCAGGCGAAGAAGAAGGCCGACAAGGAGCATCCGTTCGGTTACGGTCGCGAGCGCTACGTGTACGCGTTCGTCGTCTCGATCATCCTGTTCTCGGTCGGCGGCATCTTCTCGATCTACGAGGGCATCGACAAGCTCCAGCACCCGCATGCGCTCGAGGTGCCCTGGCTGCCGATCCTCGTGCTCTCCATCGCGATCGTGCTCGAGTCGTTCTCGCTGCGCACCGCGATCATCGAGTCGAACCACGTGCGCGGCAAGCTCAGCTGGATCCAGTTCGTGCGTCGCGCGAAGGCGCCCGAGCTGCCCGTCGTGCTCCTCGAAGACGTCGCGGCGCTGCTCGGCCTCGTGTTCGCCTTCATCGGCGTCGGCCTCACGATCATCACCGGCAACCCGCTCTTCGATGCGATCGGCACGCTCTTCATCGGCTCGCTGCTCATCGTCGTCGCGATCGTGCTCGGCATGGAGACGAAGAGCCTCCTGGTCGGCGAGGGCGCGAACGACAACGACGTCGAGGCGATCGAGCAGGCGATCCTCGCCGGCCCCGAGGCCGAGCGCATCATCCACATGAAGACCCTCTACGTCGGTCCCGACGAGCTGCTCGTGGCCGCGAAGGTCGGGTTCTCGGCAGACCAGAGGCTGCTCGAGGTCTCGACCGCGGTGAACGTCATCGAGCAGCGCGTGCGCGAGGCCGTGCCCGCGGCGCGCATCATCTACATCGAGCCCGACGTGTACGTCGACCCGAACACGACGGCACCGGCGACCGACGCGATCGTCATCAAGGGGCTCGAGTGACCCCCGCGCGCCGCACCGCCCTGGTGCTCCGTCACGACTCGGCGATCGGCTTGGGCAACCTCGGGCCCACGCTCGAGTCGCGCGGGTACGAGATCGTCACGATCGACGCACCGCACACCGACGTCACTGCGCTCGACGCCCTCGAGCCCGACCTCGTCGTCGTGCTCGGCGGCGACGAGGGCGCCTACGAGACCGACCGCTATCCGTATCTCGCCGACGAGATCGACCTGCTGCGCGCTCGCATCGAGGCGGAGCGCCCGATCTTCGGCGTGTGCCTCGGCGCCCAGCTCCTCGCGAAGACGCTCGGCGCCGACGTGCGCAAGGGGCCGCGGAAAGAGGTCGGCTGGCTCACCGTCGAGCCGACCGCGGCGGGCGCGAACTCGCCCGTGCGGCATTTCGCTGGCGTGCCGACCGTGCAGTGGCACGGCGACACGTTCGACCTGCCCGAGGGCGTGGAGCGACTGGCGACGTCGGGCCAGTACGAGAACCAGGCCTTCGCCATCGACGAGTGGCTGCTCGCCGTGCAGTTCCATCCCGAGGTGACCGACGAGATCCACGAGGACTGGCTGCGCCAGTGGGGCTACGAGCTACCCGAGTACGGGCTCACCGTCGAGGAGTTGCGGGAGCAGCGTGCGACGTACGGGCCGCGTGCCCAGGCGGCATCCGCGGCACTGCTCGGCGACTACCTCGACGGCCTCGAGGCACGCCGGCGCAGCACGCGCGTGGCCTAGGGACGGCGCAGCGGGTCCTCGAAGAACTCGAGCAGCAGACGAGCGGATGCCTCGGCCTCGACGCCGGGGAACACCTCGACCCGGTGGTTCAGTCGTCGGTCGCGCACGACGTCGTAGAGGGAGCCCGCGGCGCCCGCCTTCTCGTCCCACGCGCCGAAGACCAGCGTGCCGACCCGGGCGCTCACGATCGCACCCGCGCACATGACGCAGGGCTCGAGCGTCACCACGAGCGTGCAGTCGGTGAGCCGCCAGTCTCCGATCACCTCGGCGGCGTCGCGCAGGGCGAGGATCTCGGCGTGCGCGGTCGGGTCGCCGGTGAGCTCGCGCTCGTTGCGCCGGGCCGCGATGACCACGCCCTCGCCGTTCACGACGATCGCACCGACCGGCACGTCGCGCGTCGGCGGCGCCTGCTGGGCCTCGGCGAGCGCGAGGCGCATCCATTCGCGGTGGGTCGACTGCTCCACGTGCCCCCGTCCCGGTTCTCGAGTCGCCCGATTCTCACGTGATTCGGGCGACTCGGCGAGAATCGGGTCGGCAATAGACTCGAGCCTATGCGAGTCCACGTTGCCGATCACCCGCTCATCACCCACAAGCTGACGGTGCTCCGCGACGTGAACACACCGTCGCCCGTCTTCCGTGCGCTCGTCGAGGAGCTCATGACCCTGCTCGCGTACGAGGGCACGCGAGGCGTGCGGGTCGAGCCCGTCGAGATCGTCACCCCCGTCGCCCCCACGACCGGCGTGCGCATCGCCGAGCCGCGACCCCTCATCGTGCCCATCCTGCGCGCCGGTCTCGGCATGCTCGAGGGCATGGTGAAGCTCCTGCCGAGCGCCGAGGTCGGATTCCTCGGCATGGCTCGCGATGAGGAGACGCTCCAGCCCACGACCTACGCCGAACGCCTGCCCGATGACCTCTCCGACCGGCAGTGCTTCGTGCTCGACCCGATGCTCGCGACCGGAGGCTCGCTCAGCGCCGCCATCGAGTTCCTCCTGAAGCGAGGGGCGACGGATGTCACGGCGATCTGCATCCTCGCCGCACCCGAGGGTCTCGCGGCAGTCGAGCAGGCGCTCGAGGGCCGTGATGTGTCGATCGTGGTCGGGGCCGTCGATGAGCGACTCAACGAACACGGCTACATCGTCCCCGGCCTCGGTGACGCCGGCGA
>DASUVU010000149.1:0-2559 GCA_036378815.1 Agromyces sp.
CGATGTCGGTCTGGCCCGACTTCACGACGAGCGTGCCGTCGTCGATGAGCGGCTGGACTCACAGGCCCAGGTCCGCCTTCGTCCAGTAGCCGGTGTCGACCAGAGCCGACTCGACGTTGTCCTTGACGACCTGCACGGGAGCGAGCAGGTAGGACGGAACATCCTTCACGTTGTTGTTGTACGTGTCGGGGTCGTTGATCTCGACCTCGTCGCCGTTGAGGGCTGCGATGGCCATGGCCGCCGCCACCTTCGCGAGCTCACGCGTGTCCTTGAAGATGGTCGCGTACTGCTCACCCGAGAGGATCGCCTTGACCGAATCGACCTCGGCGTCCTGGCCCGAGATGATCGGCCACTCGTCGCCGACCGAGTAGCCCGCGTCGGTGAGAGCGCCGATGATGCCGCGCGAGATGCCGTCGTAGGGCGAGAGGACCGCGTTGATCTCCGAGCCGTCCGAGTAGTTCGCCGTGATGATGTTCTCCAGGCGGCTCTGCGCCTCCTCACCGTCCCAGCGGAGCGTGGCGGCCTGCTCGATGTCGGTCTGGCCCGACTTCACGACGAGCGTGCCGTCTTCGATGTACGGGTTCAGGATGTCCATCGCACCGTTGAAGAAGAAGAACGCGTTGTTGTCGTCGAGCGAGCCGGCGAACAGTTCGATGTTGAACGGGCCCGCAGGTGCGTCTGCCTTCGGCGTGCCGTCGAGCTCCGTGAGGCCGAGGCCGTTCAGGAGCGTCCAGGCCTGCTGGTTGCCGACGAGCTCGTTGTCGAACGTCGCGTAGTAATCGACGTTCTCGGTGTCCATGAGCAGACGGTCGTAGGCGATGACGGGGATGTCGCTGTCGGCCGCGGTCTGGAGCACCTCGGTCAGCGTCGTGCCGTCGATCGAGGCGACGATGAGCGCCTCGGCGCCCTTCGTGATCATGTTCTCGATCTGCGAGACCTGCGTGGGGATGTCGTCCTCTGCGTACTGCAGGTCGACCTGGTAGCCGGCCTCTTCGAGGGCGGCCTTGACGGCGTTGCCGTCCTGGATCCAGCGCTCCGAGCTCTTGGTCGGCATCGCGACGCCGATGAGGCCGCCGTCTCCGCCGCCCTCGCCACCGTCACCGGTGCCGCCACCGCCGCCTGCGCAGGCGCTGAGCATGAGTGCACCCGCGGCCACGACCGCGAGCATTGTCTTCTTGAACTTCACTGTGTTTCCTCTCCAGTGGACATCTCTGTCTTGGTTGTTTCGATATTCAGTTGTGACCGCACTCCGACATTCAGCGTCGGGTGTCGGTGGTCTGGCCGTAGACGTTCTGGTAGCGGTTGTAGAGGCTGTCGATCGCGTCTTGCGGGATCGGGATCAGGGGTCCGCCTTGGCGGGCGATGTGCACGGTGCGGGCGACGTCTTCGAGCATCACGGCGGCTTTCACGGCATCCTTCGCATCCGACCCGATCGTGAACGGGCCGTGGTTCTGCATCAGCACCGCCCGGGACCGGTGACCGGTGAGGGTGTCGACGATGCCGCGTCCGATCGAGTCGTCGCCGATGATCGCGAACGGACCCACCGGGATCGGACCCCCGAACTCGTCCGCCATCGCCGTGATCACACACGGGATCTCTTCACCCCGCGCCGCCCACGCCACCGCGTAGTCGGAGTGGGTGTGCACGACACCACCCACGTCGGGCATGTTCCGGTACACGTACGCATGCGCCGCGGTATCGGACGACGGCGACCGGTCACTGCCCGGTGTTCCGGCAATCACCTCACCGTTCAGGTCGCACAGGATCATGTTCTCCGGAGCGAGATCGTCATACGACACCCCCGACGGCTTGATCACGAACAGATCAGCCCCCGGCACCCGCCCAGACACATTCCCACCCGTCCACACCACCAAACCCGACCGCACCAACTCCCCGTGCAGAGCAGCAACCTGCTCACGCACCTGCGCCACAGCAACCTCGAGCTTCGCGGACGATCGGACCGGAGTATCAGCGCTCATGTCTCGAATGTTACCGGTATCACCCAACTTTCATCCGTGCTGTCACTCTTCGAAACTCCATAACTTCCACGTGGAGGTTTCTGCTACTCTGACAGCGGGCAGCATCCGATGCCCTCCCTCGTGCACGAAAGGAAGGTCACCGTGGCCCTGCCCGAAGCCTCTGTTCAGCTCTATACGCTCAAGGACGAGTTCTCCGCCGACATGGGCGGATCTCTCGAGAAGCTCGCCGCGATCGGCCTGCGAAACGTCGAAGCTTTCGACTTCGTGCGCCGTCCCGATGAGATCCGCGCGGCTCTGGATGCTGCGGGACTCGCGTCGCCGACCGGCCACGCCCCCCTCCTGTCCGACGAGCTCTGGACGCCCGATGGATCGATCCCGACGCCGGCACCCGAGGTCGTCTTCGAAGCCGCCGCCAAGGTCGGCATGACCACCGTCATCGACCCCTTCGTCACGCCCGAACGCTGGTTCGCCCTCGAGGGCGTGACGGACATCGCAGACCGTCTCAACAAGCTCGTCGACGTGGCGGCCGGGTACGGGCTCACCGTCGGCTATCACAATCACGCACAGGAGTTCGTCGTCG
>DASUVU010000150.1:0-6356 GCA_036378815.1 Agromyces sp.
GTCGCAGTTGAGCTCGGGGTAGGCGCTGAGCGCGGCGTTCGTGTGGCCGGGCAGGTCGAGCTCGGGCACGATGGTCACGAACCGCTCGGCGGCGTACTCGACGATCCGCCGGTAGTCGTCCTTCGTGTAGAAGCCGCCGCCGTCGCCGCCCGTCGAGGTCGAGGCGCCGATGCCGGTGAGTTCGGGCCACGACTCGATCTCGAGGCGCCACCCCTGGTCGTCGGTGAGGTGCAGGTGCAGCACGTTGAGCTTCAGGAGCGCGATCGCGTCGATGAACCGCAGCACGTCGTCGACGGGGAAGAAGTGGCGAGCGACGTCGAGCATCGCGCCTCGATAGGCGAAGCGGGGGGCGTCGGCGACGGATGCCGCGGGCACGGTCCATCCGCCGGCCGGCGCGCCTGCGGCATCCGCCCGCTCGATCTCGGCCGGGAGGAGCTGGCGCAGTGTCTGCGATCCACGGAACAGTCCCGCGGCGGTGTCGGACGCGACCCGCACGCCGTCGGCGCTCGATTCGAGCGTGTAGCCCTCATCGGCGCCATCGGGCGCCTCGTCGAGGGCCACCACGAACGACAGGTCGGCGCCGTCCTGAGCCGGTCGAGGGGATGCCGCTGGCCCGCTTTCGACCACCGGCAGCGCGAATCCCGTGGCGGCCCGCGCGACCTCGGCGAACGTCTCGGCGACGGCCGCCGCGCCCGCACCGCTCGCGACGAGCCGCGTGGACTCTGTGAGGCGGAACGGTTCGGCGCCATCGCGCACGTCGAACGACACGGGTGCGGGGATGACTCCTGGCACGGCGTCTCCAATCTCGTCCATCGGCGCGCAGGCGCTCGCCGCCGCCGTCACTCCGACGGCGATCACGATTAAGGCAAGAGTCCTAACAAATACGCGCACGCTCCATCCTGCCACGCGTGGTGCTGGGAGCGGAACACCGCTCGGGCGCATTGTCGCAGGCACATCGGTTGCTATGCTTGCGAGCGTCGCGACTGGCGTTCAGATGGTCACCATCGGGGAGCGACTGGCACGGACCGACCGCTCGCCTGGGCCGGTACGCACACCTCGCTGCTGATGAGCGCGAGGCAGCATGTACCGTCCCGAGAGCCCGTCGAGGGCCGATTGCCATGAAGGAGCCAGTCTTGACCGAGTCCGTCACCACCCAGCAGTCGTTGCTGTACGCCCCGCTGTCCGAGGTAGACCCTGAGATCGCCGAGGTGCTCGAGAAGGAACTCGGGCGTCAGCGCGACTACCTCGAGATGATCGCCAGCGAGAACTTCGTTCCCGTGTCGGTGCTGCAGTCGCAGGGTTCCGTCCTCACGAACAAGTACGCCGAGGGCTACCCGGGCCGCCGCTACTACGGCGGTTGCGAGTACGTCGACATCGCCGAGTCGCTCGCGATCGAGCGCGCCAAGTCGCTCTTCGGTGCCGAGTACGCGAACGTCCAGCCCCACTCGGGTGCCACCGCCAACGCGGCCGTGCTCTCGGCCATCGCCGCTCCCGGTGACACCATCCTCGGCCGCGAGCTCGCCCACGGGGGCCACCTCACGCACGGCATGCGGCTCAACTTCTCGGGCAAGCTCTACAACGCGGTCTCGTACGGCGTGAACCCCGAGACCTTCCTCGTCGACATGGACGTCGTGCGCGACAAGGCCCTCGAGCACAAGCCGCAGGTCATCATCGCGGGCTGGTCGGCCTACGCCAGGCAGCTCGACTTCGCGGCATTCCGCGCGATCGCCGACGAGGTAGACGCGAAGCTGTGGGTCGACATGGCGCACTTCGCGGGCCTCGTGGCAGCCGGCCTCCACCCGAACCCCGTGCCGCACGCCGACGTCGTGAGCTCCACGGTGCACAAGACGATCGGCGGCCCGCGTTCGGGCTTCATTCTCTCGCGCGACGAGGAACTCGCGAAGAAGCTGAACTCCAACGTGTTCCCGGGCCAGCAGGGCGGCCCGTTGATGCACGTCATCGCGGCCAAGGCCACGGCGTTCAAGATCGCGGCATCCGACGAGTTCAAGGATCGTCAGGAGCGCACCCTCCGTGGCGCCAAGATCCTCGCCGAGCGCCTCCACGCCGACGACTCGCGCGCGGCCGGCGTCGACGTGCTGACGGGCGGCACCGACGTGCACCTCGTGCTCGCCGACCTGCGCAACTCCAGGATCGACGGACAGCAGGCCGAGGACCTGCTGCACGACGCCCTCATCACCGTGAACCGCAACGCGGTGCCGTTCGACCCGCGCCCGCCGATGGTCACGTCTGGCCTGCGCATCGGCACGCCCGCGCTCGCGACCCGCGGATTCGGCGACGACGAGTTCACCGAGGTCGCCGACATCATCGCGCTCGCGCTGCAGGGCGAAGCGGATGTCGCGGCGCTCCGCTCGCGCGTCGAGGCGCTGACGGCGGCATTCCCGCTCTACCCGGGCCTGCAGCAGTAGCCTCGCCCATGACGGCCATCACGCTCGACGGCGTCGCCACGGCGGCGGCCGTCAAGCAGGAGCTCGCGTCGCGCATCGCGCACCTCCGGGCGCACGGTGTCGTCCCGGGGCTGGGCACGCTGCTCGTGGGCGACGATCCGGGCTCCCGATCGTACGTGGCGGGCAAGCACCGCGACTGCGCCGAGGTGGGCATCGAGTCGATCCGCGTCGACCTGCCCGCCTCGGCGACCACCCACGACGTGCGCGCCGCGATCCGCGACCTCAACGCGGCCCGCGAGGTCACCGGGTACATCGTGCAGCTGCCGCTGCCGCCCGGGCACGACGAGAACGCGATGCTCGAGCTCATCGACCCCCTCAAGGACGCCGACGGCCTGCATCCGACGAACCTCGGCCGGCTCGTGCTGGGAATCGAGGGCGAGTTGCACTCGCCCCTGCCATGCACACCTGCGGGCATCGTCGAGATGCTCCGCCGCTACGACGTGCCGATCCGCGGCCGCCACGTCACGGTCATCGGGCGCGGCCTCACGGTGGGGCGCCCGCTCGGACTGCTCTTCACGCGCAAGGGACTCGATGCCACCGTGACGCTCACGCACTCGCGCACCGAGGACCTCGCCGCCGAGGTGCGCCGTGCCGACATCGTGGTGGCGGCCGTGGGCGTGCCGCATCTCGTGCGGCGCGACTGGATCAAGCCGGGGGCCGCCGTGCTCGACGTCGGCATCACGCGCGTCGAGGACGAGGACACCGGCAAGGGCCGGTTGACGGGCGACATCGACCCGCGCGTCGCCGAGGTCGCGGGGCACCTGTCCCCGAACCCCGGCGGCGTCGGCCCGATGACCCGGGCGATGCTGCTGGCCAACGTGGTGAAGGCGGCGGAGCTGACGCTCAGCGACCGCTGAGGCCGCGTCGCTCGGAACCCTGGGGGCTGCGCTCAGTCCACCGGGGCGGTGTGCTCCTCGACGTGCCTCAGGTAGGCGTCCGCGTTGCGGCGGATGCCCGCCCGCTCGTCGTCGGTGAGCTCGCGACGCACCTTCGCCGGGACCCCGGCGACGAGCGAGCCCGGCGGCACGACGGTGCCCTCGAGCACGACGGCTCCGGCCGCGACGAGCGATCCTTCGCCGATCACGGCGCCGTTCAGCACGCTGGCACCCATGCCGATGAGGCAGTCGTCTTCGACGGTGCATCCGTGCAGCACCGCTCCATGCCCCACCGAGACGCGACGCCCGACCGTGAGCGGATACCCTCCATCGACGTGGCACACCACGGTGTCCTGCAGGTTGGACTCCTCGCCCAGCACGATCGGCTCGGCCTCGGCACGGAGCACCGCGTTGTACCAGACGCTCGACCGGGGTGCCAGGCGCACGTTGCCGACGATCACCGCACCCGCGGCGACGAACGCGCCCTCGTCGATGGCCGGAGCCGGGATGCCGGCGATGGTGATGATTCGGGCCGAGGGGTCTGCACTCATGACGTCAGCCTACGATGCACGGCGATGTTCACCATGCGGTACAGCGCCCCGGCGGCGAGCACGACGACGCCGGCCACGATCGACACCAGCGGCAGGGTCACGACCAGCACGAGGCATCCGATCGCGCCGGCGATCGACAGCCACCTCGGAATGCGCCGCTCGGCCCGCGGCTGGGTGACCGCCGCCGAATTCGCCACGAAGTAGTAGAGCAGCACGCCGAAGGATGAGAACCCGATGGCCCCTCGAAGGTCGGCGACGAGCAGCAGCGCGATGATCGCCGCGCCGGCCGCGATCTCGGCGACGTGCGGCACCTGCGACCGCGGATGCACCGACGCCAGCGGCCGGGGGAGCTCGTCGTCACGCGCCATTGCGAGCCCGGTGCGGGCGATTCCGGCGATGAGCACGAGCAGCGATCCGAGCGCCGCGACACCCGCGGCGATGCGCACGACCGGCTCGGCCCAGGCCCATCCCGCGGCAGCGACGACATCGGCGAGCGGCGCGTCGGATGCCGCGAGCAGACCCGGTCCGAGCGTGACGAGTGCCGCGGATCCGACCGCCGCGTAGATCACCACGACGATGAGGAATGCGAGGCCGATCGCCCGAGGGATCGTCCGAGCCGGGTGCCGCACCTCCTCGCCGAGCGTCGCGATGCGCGCATAGCCGGCGAACGCGAAGAACATGAGCGCGGCCGACTGCAGGATGCCGTAGACCGTCCCGGTCTCGGGGAACAGGATCGGCGGTACGACCGCCTGCCCGTTCGTCGCGGCGAACCCGGCTCCGCCGCCCGCCGCCGATGCGAGGCCGGCGGCCACGACGATTCCGAGCACCACGATCACCGCGGTCACGAGCACGGCGCCGACCCGGGCGGTGCGAGTGACCCCGAGCAGGTTCACGCCGACGATCACGATGACCGCCGCGATCGCGACCGGCCGCTGCCAGTCGGGCGGCGCGAGATAGGCCGCCGCCGTGAGGGCCATCGCCGCGCAACTCGCCGTCTTGCCGACCACGAATGACCAGCCCGCGAGGAATCCCGGCCAGTGTCCGAGACGTTCGCGGCCATAGCGGTAGGCGCCACCCGATTCAGGATGCTGCACCGCCAGCTGCGCGGTCGAGCCGGCATTCGCGAACGCGACGAATGCTGCGACGGCGAGGCCGATGAGCAGTCCGGCTCCGGCCGCTCGGGCGGCCGGTGCCCACACGGAGAAGACCCCGGCCCCGACCATCGCGGCGAGCCCGATGGCGACGGCGTCGCCGAGGTTCAGGCTCCTCGGAAGGCGAGCGGGCCGCGGCGGGACGGGGGCGTCGGTCACGGTCGCACCCTACGCCATGCGGGTGTCGCCGAGGCATCCGGATGCCTCATGGCCGCGCCCTAGGATCGAGGGATGACCACGCGCTCACACCCCTCGGTCGACCGCGTCGCGGGCGCCCTCGCCGAGCAGGGACTCACGCCCCGGATCGTCTGGTTCGACGACGCCGTCACGACCGCGCAGCTCGCGGCCGACGCGCTCGGCGTCGAGGTCGGCCAGATCGCGAACTCCCTCGTGTTCACGCTCGACGACGAGCCGATCCTCGTGCTCACGTCGGGTGCGCACCGAGTCGACACGCACTGGCTCGGCGAGCAGCTCGGCGGCCAGCTCGGCCGGGCGTCGAAGGAGGTCGTCAAGCAGGCGACCGGGCAGGTGATCGGGGGCGTCGCCCCGGTCGGTCATCCCGCGCCGGTGCGCACGATCGTCGACCCCGACCTCGCGAACTACGACGAGGTGTGGGCTGCGGCCGGCCATGCGAAGACGGTGTTCCCGACGACGTTCGACGAGCTCGTGCGGATCACGGGCGGCACCCCGCATCCGGTCGAACCGAAGCAGGGCCGTGACGTCGCCTGACGTGACCTGGCCCCGCCCCGCGGGATCGCTGACCCTGCGCCCGCCGACCCGCGACGACCTCGAGCAGGTGCTCGTCTGGCGGAATCGCGCGGAGGTGACCCGGTGGCTGCTGCGCACGACGGTCGAGCCCGAGGCGTTCACGACGGCCTGGCTCGACAGTGTGGATGATCCCGACCAGCACACCGCCGTCGCCCTCCTCGACGGCGTCGTCGTCGGCACCGGCTCGCTCGACGTGCGTGACGGTATCGGCCAGTTCGACGGCGACGCGTGGCGCGGATCGGAGGGCGAGCTCGGCTATCTCGTCGACCCGGATCAGGCGGGCAGGGGCTTCGCGACCGTGATCGCCGGCGCGATGCTCGACCTGGCCTTCGCCGACCTCGGCCTGCACCGGGTCACCGCGGGTTGCTTCGCCGACAACGTCGCGTCGTGGCGGGTCATGGAGAAGCTCGGCATGCGGCGTGAGCAGCACGGTGTGCGCGATTCGTGGCACGCCGAGCTCGGCTGGATCGACGGCTACACGTACGGAATCCTCGCGGAGGAGTGGCTCGAATCCCCGGGCATGCCGCCCTGAATCGGGAGCGCGCC
>DASUVU010000151.1:0-9809 GCA_036378815.1 Agromyces sp.
AGTTGGAACAGGTCGCGCTCAACGACGAGTACTTCATCGAGCGCAAGCTGTACCCGAACGTCGACTTCTATTCCGGGCTCATCTACCGCGCGATGGGGTTCCCGACGCGGATGTTCACGGTGCTCTTCGCGATCGGGCGCCTACCCGGCTGGATGGCGCACTGGCGTGAGATGAACCTCGACCCGCAGACCAAGATCGGTCGCCCGCAGCAGCTCTACATCGGCGAGTCCGAGCGCTCCTACCCGGGCGCCTGACGGTTCTCGACCTTCAGCCGCCCGCGGGGCGGAGCTGCAACGTATCGGTCGCGGCATCCTGAACGGCATCGATCGTGTGCGGCCACGCTCGGAGCTCACCGCGCTGCCAGATCGGGGTCTGGTCGGCGTAGTGCGGATGGAACGCGTGGCCCGACGCGCCCGTGAGATTCACCCACTGCGAGGAGTCGAGGTCGTCGAGATCGACGATCATGCGCATCGAGGGGACCCAGTCGGCCTCGTAGCCGATGCTCGCGTCCCAGCCGATCGCGTTCACGACGCTCGACCCGCCGCCGACCTCGTACGGGCCGCGGTTGAACAGCCACTCGATCGGGCCGATGCCGGACTGCCCGAAGCTCGCATTGGCGAGGCTGAGGGTGTGCAGTCGGCCCCACCGCCATGCATCGGGATCGCTGCCCATGCGGCGGGATGACTCGGCCCACGCCGCGTCGAGGGCGTACCCGATCATCTCGTCGCGTCCGTCGATCCCATGTTCCTCGTTCGACCACCACGACGCGTCGGGCTCGCCCAACAGGGAACCGACGACGCTGAACCATCGGTCGCCGCCCTCGGGTCGCGTCGCGGCCGGCAGCGTGGCGAACATGGTCTCGAGCAGGTTGCGCCAGAAGACGGCGAAGTATGCCGCCTCGGCGCTGTCGGCGTCGGCCCGCGCCTCCCATCCCCGAAGGAGCGCGGCTCCGCGCGCGGCGTCACCGTCGAGCTCCAGCTCCTCGATGATGGGCAGGAAGGCCGCGGCGTTGGGGTCGGCCGTGTCGAGCTGCATGGCCGCGAGCTCGTCGGCGGTGAGCAGGTCACCCTCGGTGATGTGCTGCTGCAGCATCCGTTCGAGCTCTGCGGCCCGGTAGCCGAAGTCCCAGTCCCGCGTGAGCATGGGACCGTTGCTGCTGACCGGGTTGTTCGCGGTCACGATGTAGCCGCGCGCGGGGTTCAGCAGCGACGGGAGCTGGTCGAACGGCATGGTGCCCGCCCAGCCGGTCTCGCTGGTCCACCCGGCCAGCGGCACAGTGCCGTCACCCGTCTTCCGGATCGGGATCGAACCCGGGGCCTGATAGCCGATGTTGCCGTCGACGTCGGCGTAGACCAGGTTCTGCGCCGGCACGGCGAACATCGCCGCGGCCGCACGGAAGTCGTTCCAGTCGCGGGCGCGATTGAGCGCGAACACGGCCTGCGCCGTGGTGCCGGGCGTGAGCGCGGTCCATTGCAACGAGACGTCTCCGACGTCGTCGGGCTGGTCGGACCCGGCGGAGTGCCCGGTGGCCACTGCCTCGAAGTCGGGACCGATGTCGGTGACGATCGGACCCCGCGCGGTCGAACGCACCGTGATCGTGACGGGGTCGCCACCGGCGACCTCGATGGTCTCCTCGCGGAGGGTGAGCGGAAGCATCACGCCGTCGTACTCGTACGTGTCGCCCTCGATCCGCTCGAGGTAGAGGTCGGCCACGTCGGGGCCGAGGTTGGTGAAGCCCCAGGCGATGCGTTCGTTGTGCCCGATGATCACGCCCGGCAGGCCCGAGAAGGTGTAGCCGCTCACGTCGAACCGGCACTCCTCGGACAGCTGGGCGCAGTGCAGGCCCATCTGCGCCCAGATCGACGGCATGGCCGGCCCGAGGTGCGGGTCGTTGGCGAGCAGCGGCATCCCGGATTCGGTGAGCGCACCCGAGACGACCCACGAGTTCGAACCCAGATCGCCGCCCTCGGGGCCGAGGAGCGCCGGCATCTCGTCGAGCAGGGCTCGCAGGTCGGTGAGCGCAGCGGATGCCGCACCGGATGCGACATCGGTCGCGTCGGCCGCGGTGGCGGCGGGTCTCGAGACGTCGACCTCGTCGACTCCTCCACCTGCGGAGGCCGTGGCCGCGGCCACGGGGCCCTCCATGATCGTGGGCATGGCACCCCAGGGGAAGTCGGGATGGAGCCGTTCCACCTCCTCGGGAGGCAGGGCGGTCGCGAGGAGCGCCCGGTCGATCTCGTCACCGAGGTTCGATCGCAGGTCCCAGGCCATGGCCTTCAACCAGGCGATGGAGTCGACCGCCGACCACGGCTCGGGGGAGTAACCGGGGTTCTGCAGGCCCAGCACGGCGTACTCGAGCGAGAGGTCGGCGCCGCCGCGCTCGTCGAGGTACGCATTGACCCCCTCGGCGTAGGCGTCGTAGTACGCGCGGGATGCCACGTCGAGCATCTCGTATTCCTCTTCGGCGATGCCCCGCCAGTCGAGCGTCCGGATGAACGCGTCGGTCGCAACCTGCGACTCGCCGAACAGCTCGGCCACCCGACCGGCGGTGACGTGCCGGCGGAAGTCCATCTCCCAGAACCGATCCTGGGCGTGCACGTAGCCCTGCGCGAAGAAGAGGTCGTGGTCGGTCTCGGCGACGAGCTGCGGGATGCCCAGGTCGTCTCGGTAGACCGTGACCGCCGCCGTGAGTCCGGGCACCTCGACCCGGCCGCTCGTCGTCGGAAACGACCGTTGCACCGTCCACCAGCCGAACCCGGCGGCGGCAACGCCGAGCACGAGGAGCGTCACGAGCAGGCCGGTGAGGAACGCGAGCCCCCGGTGCCTGCGGGTTCGTGGTGCATCGGTACCCACGACACTCCTTCGTGTTGCGCATGACGACGGCCGCCACGGGGCGGCCTGACGCCCACTTTAGTAGACGAGGCGGTTGTCGTCGTCAGCCGTGCAGCGCGGCGTTCAGAACGACCCCCTCGCCGGTGCGGGAGAGCACCTCGACCTGTCCGTTCAGCGAATTGCGGCGGAAGAGCAGGTTGGGAACGCCCGAAAGTTCGAGCGCCTTCACCGTGCGCGGTTCGTCGCCGCCGGCCTCGAGCACGACGACCTTCGTGCCCGCCGTGACGTAGAGGCCGGCCTCCACCACGGAGTCGTCGCCGATCGAGATGCCGATGCCCGAGTTCGCACCCAGCAGCGACCGCGCGCCGATCGAGACGCGCTCGGTGCCGCCCCCGGAGAGTGTGCCCATGATCGACGCGCCGCCGCCGATGTCGGACCCGTCTCCGACGACGACGCCCTGCGAGATCCGGCCTTCGACCATCGACGCGCCGAGCGTGCCGGCGTTGAAGTTCACGAAACCCTCGTGCATCACGGTGGTGCCGGGTGCGAGGTGCGCGCCCAGGCGCACCCGTGCGGCATCCGCGATGCGCACCCGGTCGGGTGTGACGTAGTCGAGGAGCCTCGGGAACTTGTCGAGGCCGATCGCGTGGATGCCCGCCCGCTGCAACGACGGCCGCAGTCGGGCGAAGTCAGCCGGGTGCACCGGCCCCGCGTTCGTCCACACGACGGCCGGCAGGTGGGCGAAGATCCCGTCGAGGTCGAGCTCGTTCGGGCGCACGAGGAGGTGGGAGAGCAGGTGCAACCGCAGGTATGCGTCCGCCGTCCCTGACGGTGCAGCGTCGAGGTCGATCGAGACGGTGACGGCCTCGACGGTCACGGCACGGCGCTCGTCGCCCCCGGCGAGCGCCTCGAGCTCGACGGGCATCGCAGAGGCGTCGGGGTCGCCCAACGCGGGTGCGGGGAACCACGTGTCGAGCACGGTCCCGTCGGTGGAGACCGTCGCGAGCCCGTGACCCCACGCGGTGCGGGCGGCGCGGGCGGAGGCGGTGTCGTCAGCAGGCATGGATCCAGCGTACGTTCCCCGGGCTCGGCGAGCCCACCGGCCTAGACTCGGTCCATGCCCGAACTCGACCTCACCGCCGACTCGGTCGCGATCACGCAGGCGATCTGCGATGTGCCGAGTGTCTCGGGCGACGAGGCCCGGCTCGCCGACCTCATCATGGAAGCGCTCGCCGGGATGGCGCACCTCGAACTGATCCGCGACGGCGACACGGTGGTGGCTCGCACGAATCTCGGCCGCGACCGCCGAGTGGTGATCGCCGGGCACCTCGACACCGTGCCGATCAACGAGAACCTCCCGACCCGGCTCGAGACGCTCGACGGCCAGCCGTACCTGTGGGGACGCGGCACCGTCGACATGAAGGCGGGCGTCGCCGTGCAGCTGAAGCTCGCGGCTGAGCTCACCGAGCCCGTCGTCGACATCACCTGGATGTGGTACGACCACGAGGAGGTCTCGGCCGAGCTGAACGGGCTCGGCCGGCTCGCCCGCCACCGCCCCGACCTCTTCACGGGCGACTTCGCGATCCTGGGCGAGCCGTCGAACGGCCACGTCGAAGGCGGGTGCAACGGCAACCTGCGGGTCGAGCTGCGAGCGTACGGGCTCCGGGCCCACTCCGCCCGGAGCTGGGTCGGCGAGAATGCCATCCACCGGCTGTCGCCGGCGCTCGAGCGACTCGCGGCGCACGAGCCGCAGACCGTCGAGGTCGACGGCCTCGCCTACCGGGAGGGGCTCAACGCGGTCGGCATCTCGGGCGGCATCGCGGGCAACGTGATCCCCGACGAGGCGATGCTGCACGTCAACTTCCGGTTCGCGCCGAGTCGCACGGTGGCCGAGGCGATCGACATCGTCAGCGGCATGTTCCCCGAGTACGAGCTCACCGTCGTCGACGAGGCCGAGGGTGCGCGGCCCGGCCTCGACGACCCGCTCGCGCAGCAGTTCGTGCGCGCGGTCGGCGCTGAGGCGCGCCCGAAGTACGGGTGGACGGATGTCGCGCGGTTCAGTGCGCTGGGCATCCCGGCCGTGAACTTCGGCCCGGGCGACCCGCTGAAGGCGCACGCCGACGACGAGCGTGTCGCCTGCGACCAGATCCTCTCCTGCGAGCGCGCGCTGCGCGCCTGGCTCATGGGCGCGGCCTGAGGCCACGATGACGAGTGCCCCGCTCGAACGTGAGCGCGACCCGCTCAGGGTGACGCGGCGGTCGTCGCGCGTGCGCTGGCGCCTACTGCCGTGGTGGGCGAAGGTCGCGCTGGTCTACGCGGGCGCGCGTGCGGTCACGACGATCTTCGTCCTCGCCCTCGCGAGCGAGCAGGGCCCCAATGCGTGGACGGGCGCTCGGCCCGGCTACTTCGACTACGCCAACCTGTGGGACGCCAGGTGGTACCAGGTGATCTGGTTCAACGGGTACCCGATGGAGCTGCCGCTCGACGGGTCCGGGCACGTCGCGGAGAACGCCTGGGCGTTCCTGCCGGTGTATCCGGCGCTCGTCGGCGGCCTCACGTGGCTGGGCGTGCCGTGGAACGTCGCGTCGGTCGTCATCGCGGTCGCGGCGGGGCTCGGGGCCGCACTGGTCTTCCACCGCCTCATGTCCCGGTTCCTCGAGCCCGACCGGGCGCTCTTCGCGGTCGTGCTGTTCTGCGTCGCCCCTGTCGCCCCGATCATGCAGTTCGGGTATGCGGAGTCGCTCGGTTTGCTCTGGCTGGCGCTCGCACTGCTCCTGCTCGTCGACCGGCGCTACGAGTGGCTCTTCCCCGTGGTGATGGTGTGGTCGTTCACGAGGCCGGGGGCGCTGGCGTTCGCCTTGACGCTCGCGCTGCACTGGGGGTGGCGCTGGTTCAGGCGGCAGCGCGAGGCGTTCCCGGTGCGCGAACGTGTGCTCGCGGCATCCGCCGCCGTCTTCTCGGGGCTGGCCGGCCTGGCGTGGCCCGGCGTCGCCTGGGCGGCCACGGGCGATCTGCAGGCGTACACCGAGACCGAGCTGGCGTGGCGGTCGGCCTACATCGGCTATCGCGACCTCGTGCCGTTCACCTCGTGGTTCCAGTCGGGCGAGTGGTGGCTCGGGCAGCCGCTCGGCCTCATCGCCGTCATCGCCCTCGTGGGGGCGTTCGTGCTCGTGCTCGCTTCGCCCGCGGTGCGCCGCCTCGGCGTCGACATCCGCCTGTGGTCGGCGAGCTACGCGCTGTACCTCTTCGCCGTGTTCTTCCCGCAGTCGAGCACCTTCCGCATCCTCGCCCCGCTGTTCCCGTTGGTCGGCGCGCTCGCGCTGCCTCGTGCCAGGTGGTATCGCTGGAGCGTCGTCATCGTGTTCCTCGCGCTGCAGGTCGGCTGGCTGCTCATCTGCTGGGGCATCGACGGACGGGACTGGACCCCGCCGTGATCGGGCGCTCTCCTGCGCACGGATGCCGCACGAAGTCGTCCACAGACTCACTGCGATTTCCCAGCACCGCTCGGGATGCCCGATAATGGAGGGGAAGCCACGAAAGGGGTAGCTCAATGGCGGCTATGAAGCCACGCACTGGAGACGGACCTATGGAGGCTGTGAAGGAGGGTCGCCTCATCATCGTGCGGGTGCCGCTCGAAGGCGGTGGTCGTCTGGTCGTATCGGTCAACGACGCCGAGGCGAAGGAACTCTACGACGTCCTGGGCGGCGTCGTCAGCGCTACCTGACGAACGTGCCGCCTGATCGGCGCTCAGGCGCCGAGCTTCACGATCTGGAGAAGGCCGTCTCCCGCAGGGGAGACGGCCGTCGCCACGGCTGACGACGCCGCGAGCTCGGAGATGAGTTCGCGGAAGGCGGTCGCGGCGTCGTCCCGGCGTGCCGGATCTGCGACGCGACCCTTCCAGAGGGCGCGCAGCACGAGCACCGACCCGCCGGGCTTCGCCATGCGCAGGCCGTGCTCGACGTACTCGATGACCGACGCGGCATCCGCATCGATGACGACCACGTCGTAGGACATCTCGTTCATGCGGGGAAGCACCTCGCTCGCACGACCGGCGATCAGCCGCACGCGGGCGGGTGCGATCCCGGCCTCGGCGAAGTGCTCGCGGGCGTGCTGGAGGTATTCGTTCTCGGTGTCGATCGAGGTGAGCATCGCGCCGCGCACGGTCTGGAGCATCCAGAGGCCCGACACTCCCACGCCGGTGCCCACCTCGATGATGGACTCGGCGCGCGCTGCCGCTGCGATGACGGCGAGCTGAGCGCCGACGGCGGGCGACACCGGCTCGATTCCGAGCTCCAGCGACTGCTGTCGGGCCCTCGCGATGGCGTCGGTCTCGACGACCGCTTCGTCGACGTACTTCCAGTTCAGGTCTCGATCGGACACGTGGCGACTCCCGGAATTCTTCTCGACCACCAAGCCTAGGCCCCGCCCTCGCGGCGTTCGCACGCCTCGCCGCCGACTATCCTGTAGTGGTGTTCGGTCTGACGTTCGAGAAACTCCTCATCATCGGGGTGATCGCCGTCTTCCTGCTCGGACCCGAACGACTGCCCTACTACGCCTCGCAGCTCGGCCGGTTCGTACGGTCGATGCGCGACATGGCGAACGGCGCCAAGTCCAGGATGCGCGAGGAGATGGGCCCCGACTTCGACGATGTCGACTGGCGCAAGCTCGACCCGCGCCAGTACGACCCGCGCCGCATCATCCGCGAGGCCCTCTCCGATGTCGACCCGTTCGCCGAGCCCGCGAAACCGGTCGTGGCGCGGGCCGCCGTCAACGAGAACTCCGCCTATCTGCAGCGCAAGCGCAAGCGCGAGGCACTCGGGGCAGGGGAGCCGGCGCCGTTCGACACCGAGGCCACCTGAAGTCCGAGTCCACCTGAAGCCGCGCTCGGCCCGTCGGGCGACGAATCAGCGACGGCCAAGGGCTCGCAGGACGCGGGCCAGCAACAGGAACGGGCCCGCGAGCATCGAGAACTCGCGACCGGTGCGCGGGAGTTGCACGAGCCCGGTCGACGCCGAGATGGTGACGGGGTCGACGAATCGCAGGAGGCCTTCGGGACCGTTGCGGCGCCCGAGCCCAGAGGACTTCACGCCGCCCATCGGCGCATCGACCGAGCCGAAGGTGCCGCGGTAGCCCTCGTTGATGTTCACGCTGCCGGCCTCGAGGGCCTCGGCGATGCGCTGCCCGCGACGCGCCGAACGGGTGAGCACCGAGGCGTTCAGGCCGTACTCGCTCGCGTTCGCGGCGAGAATCGCCTCGTCTTCGGTGTCGACGATGTAGAGCGAGGCCACCGCGCCGAACGTCTCTTCAGCGTGCACTCGCATGTCGCCGGTGACCCCGGTGAGCACGGTCGGCTCGAAGAACCAGGGCCCGATCTCAGGGCGGGCGCGCCCGCCGACCAGCACTGTCGCGCCCTTGGCGAGCGCATCATCGAGGTGTCCCTGAATCCGCTCGAGCTGTGCGGCGGTCGCGAGCGATCCGAAGTCGCTGGTGTAATCGAGCGAGGAGCCGAGTCGCGCATCGGCGAGGCGTTCCACGAGCGCGCGCGTGAAGGGCGCGGCGACCTTGCGATGCACGTAGATGCGCTCGATCGAGACGCAGAGCTGGCCCATCGCCGAGAAGCATGCGTACGCGGCATCCGCTGCCGCCCGCTCGGGGTCGACGTCGTCGAGCACGATCATGGCGTTCTTGCCGCCGAGTTCGAGCGATGCGCCGACGAGGCGGCGCCCGGCCTTCTCGGCGATGGAGCGGCCGGTCGTCGTGGAGCCGGTGAAGCAGATGTAGTCGACGACGTCGGTGAGCGCCTCACCGACCTCGCTCGATGGCCCCGTCACGATGGCCCAGACCGACTCGGGCACGCCGGCATCGACGAAGGCGCGGCGCAGCGCGAGGATCGTCAGCGCGCCATGATCGTCGGGCTTCTGCACCACGGCGCAACCGGCGGCGAGGGCGGGAATCACGTCCATCGCAGCGAGGCTCAGCGCGTAGTTCCACGGCGTGATCACGCCGACGACGCCCTTCGGGCGGTAGCGCACTCGGGTCGTGGTGGCGATCGGCACGCCGGCTCGGCGGGTCTGCCCTCGCAGGACACGCTTCGCGGCGAAGGCGTTGTAGCGGGTGACGGACGCCGCCTGGTACAGCTCCTCGAGTGCCTGCCCGCGCGTCTTGCCGCTCTCGAGTTGCACGAGGTCGAGCAACTGGTCGCCCCGGTCGAGGATGAGGTCATGCGCCCGGAGGAGCACGCGCCGGCGCTCGGCGAATCCGGCACGCGCCCACGCCAACTGCGCGAGCCGCGCACGGGCGACGGCGTCTCGCACGTCGTCGGCGCTGGAGCGCGGCAGCTCGTGCAGCGGCTCGCCGGTCGACGGGGTGGGCACGCTGACGGTCTCGGAGCCCGACGCGACCACGTCGTCGGTGAGGCTCGAGAACAGGTCGGGTGAGGCCGTGGGGGCACGCATGCGCTCAGTCTAGGTCAGTTGTCCCACTTCGCCTCCGCCCGACTACACTGCCCCCATGACCGCACCGGAGCGATCCCTCTCCCGCGGCGTCGTCACCAGGTATGCGATCGGCTCGATCGGTACGGGCGGGTTCGCGACGCTGCCGGGACTCGTCCTCGTCTACTACCTCACCGACACCCTCGGCGTCGCGGCGCTCGTCGCCGGGCTCGTCGTCACCGCGGCCAAGGTGTGGGACGTGGTGGTCGACCCGTGGATCGGCGAGCGCAGCGATCGATCGCTCGTGCGCACCGGCACGCGGCGCACGTGGATGGTGGTGGGCGCGGTCGCGTTGCCCCTCGGGTTCCTCGCGACGTTCGCGGTTCCGGCCGGACTCGCGCCCGCGGCATCCGCCGTCTGGGTCTTCGTCGCCTTCCTCGCCACCGCGACGGCCTTCAGCCTCTTCCAGGTGCCCTACATCGCGCTGCCGGCCGAGTTGACGCCCGACTACGACGCGAGGACGCGGCTCCTCACCTGGCGGGTCGT
>DASUVU010000152.1:0-3507 GCA_036378815.1 Agromyces sp.
CGGCATCTCGCCCGACGAGCGCCTGCCGGATCGGGTGCCAATCGAAGCATCCACCTTCCCAATCTGGAACGGTGCCTCAAGCCTTGAACGGTCAGACGAGTTCCGATGCGGCCGCGAGCGTGAGTTCACGCTCGCGGCCGATGATCTGGTCTCCGGTGTTTCGCCGGATGCCGCGGTTAGAGCGATCCGCCGGCATCGATCACGAGCTGTGTTCCAGTCACGTATCGCCCCTCGTCCGAGACCAGGTACATGATCGCGTTGGTGATGTCTGCTGCGTCCATGGCGGCCACGGGCAAGGCGTTGAGTGTCAGCGCGGCTTCCTCGAAGTCAGCCCTCGTCGGGTTCTCGAGATCAGGGCGGAAGAGCTTGAACGTCGCTTCGTTGATGATCATGTCCGTGGCGACGGTCGTCGGGTGCACCGTGTTGACGCGGATGGACTGCGGGGCCAACTCCTTGGCCATTACCTTCCCCAACTGGACCAGGCCTGCCTTCGCGGCCGAATAGTGCGCCGTGTTGGGATTGGGGTAGATGGCGGCGAGTGAACTGGTGATGACGACCGAACCGCCCCGTTCGCCGTTGATGATGTGCGGCACTGAGGCCTTGAGCGTCTTCCACACGCCACTGAGGTTGATGTCGATCATCGTGTCCCAGGTCTCTTCGCTCATCTCGAGCGTCTCGGCCGGGGTCGAGATGCCCGCGTTCGCCAGCACGATATCGAGCCGGCCGAGGTCTGCGACGCCACGGTCGACGACCTCGGTCAATGCCTGCATGTCGCGCACATCGGCCTCGGCTGCGACGATCCTGCGGTCCAGCGCTTCGACTTGGCGCACAGTCTCCGCCATGTCTTCGGCGGTAGCAGTGGGGTACGGAACCGTGTCCACCTGCTTCGTCACATCGACGGCGATGATGTCAGCGCCTTCTTGCGCGAATCTCACCGCGTGTGAGCGACCCTGTCCGCGTGCGGCTCCTGTGATGAATGCGACCTTGCCTTCAAGCTTGCCTGCCATTGTGAGTATCCTCTTCAGTTTCGTATCTGGTTTCTTCGGTTACGTATCAAATTCGGTATTTGTCGCTACCTACTGAGGCAAACATATTCATGCGAATGAATATTCCGCCTGCCTGCTTCATGCTTCCACGGGGAAATTCGCTCAATCGTGCGGCGGTGCCACCGAGCGGTGAGAGAGGCGAGGCCCCAGAGATCCTGGCCGACCTGGTCAAGAAGGGATCTGCCAGCGTCCAGGGATGAACATTCCGAGCCCCGCCAGCGAGTCGCTGCGCCGGTTCTTCTACAACAGGCCGGCGTCGCCCATGCCGATCATCTGCGGGTCTGTCACGCGCACCTTCCCGCAGCGTGTGCACTCGTGGAAGGGAGCGATATCCGGTTCGCGCCGGACCACCCACTTGTGGATTCCGAACCGGCACCGGAACGACTTCTTCATGGCCTCACCTCGATAATCGCGGGGGCGCTTCCACGAGGGAATGCTACTCCCGCGCCCGTCCGGCCGGGTGTCGGAGGTGGGAGGTACGCTCAGCGTATGTGCGGACGCTTCGCCCTCGATTCGAAGACCGATGAGCTCATCCAGGAGTTCGTCGCCGAGGGGGGCGACTTCCGCGATTGGCAACCGACCTACTCGATCGCGCCCACGCAGGTCGCGCCGATCGTACGCGAGCGCCAAGACTCCGACACCGGTGAGATCGTGCGTCGCATCGACGACGCGGTATGGAACTTCCACCCCTCGTTCATGAAGGACTCGAAGCGGCCGCAGTTCAACTCCCGAATCGAGACCGTCGCGACCAACGGGCTGTGGAAGGGCGCGTTCGCGTCATCGCGGTGCCTCGTGCCCATGCGCGGCTACTACGAGTGGACGGGCGAGCCGGGCAAGAAGCAGGCGCACTTCCTCCACGGGCCCGAGGGGCTCCTGGCCGCCGCCGGCATCTACACGGCCCGCAAGGTCGACGACGAGTGGGAGGTGTCGATGTCCATCATCACCCGAGAGGCGAGGGATGCCTCGGGTGAGATCCACGATCGTATGCCCGTCTTCCTGCCGAGAGACGCGTGGGACGAGTACCTCCAGCCGGTGAAGCTCGACGACGCCGCGAAGCAGAACATGCTCGACCTGCTCGTTCACGAGTCCGACGCGGTCGCGTCCACGATCACGTCGTACGAGGTCGACCGCAAGGTGAACAACACCCGCACGGTCGATCCGAGCGATCCGACCCTCATCGAGCCGCTCGACGCATCCGAGTCGGAGTAGGCATCAGCGGCGCGGGTTAGGCTCGAGGGGTGAACATCCGCGACATCCCGCTCACGACCATCGATGGCGACACCGCGTCGCTCGCCGACTACGACGACCAGGTGGTCATGGTGGTGAACGTCGCCTCACGCTGCGGGCTCACCCCGCAGTACGAGAAGCTCGAAGCGCTGCAGCGACAGTACGGCGATCGCGGGTTCACCGTCATCGGGTTCCCGTGCAACCAATTCGCCGGTCAGGAGCCGGGCAGTGCCGAGGACATCAAGGAGTTCTGCTCGATGACGTATGGCGTGACCTTCCCGCTCATGGAGAAGCTCAAGGTCAACGGCCGCAATCGGCATCCGCTCTACGTCGAGCTCACCAAGATCGCCGACGACCACGACAAGGCCGGTCGGGTGAAGTGGAACTTCGAGAAGTTCGTGGTGCTTCCCGACGGCGAGATCCGCCGGTTCCGGCCGCAGGTGCAGCCCGACGACCCTACGATCGTCGAGCTCATCGAGCGTGGCCTGGCGGATGCCGCGGCGGCCTGATCCCCGAACCGACGACATCGCCGGCACCGGCGCGCTTCCTTGACCCTTCCCGCGTCGCGGCCCCACAATTGGGGGGTCTGTTCATGCACGGGAGCGGGGGAACGAATGACCGATGCGTACACTCGTCCGATCATCGACCAGGGGGCGGCTCAGCCCGGCGCGCCCGCTCCGCGCGACGAGGTCACCATGCCGCCCGAGGTGGCGTCCGGCCCCCGACCTGACGGCGCGACGTCGAAACCGTCTCGCAACGGCGGGCCAGGCACCTGGAGCAGGGACCTGCGCTTCATGATGGTCGTGCTCGTCGCCATCGTGGTGCTGTTCCTCGCGTTCGCCCTGCTCATCGCGTTCAGCCCGACGGGCGCGGCCATCAGCGCGCTCGCGATCATCGCCGCTCCGATCGCCACGATCGTCGCGGCCTACTACGGCATCTCGTTGGCGCTCCGCCAGGTGCACGACGCACGGCTCGTCGCGGAGGCGGCGGAGCAACGCGCACGTACGGCCGAGGCCACGGCCCGGGAATCCGACGCGTGGGCGGCGCAGATGGAGTCGGGCCTCAGGGTCGCCGTCGCACGGCTCAAGGCCGCGGGCGAGGACACCCGCGACGTCGAACGCGCAGCAGGCACTCCCGACGAGTTCTTCTGATCGACCGCACGACGAGGGCGGGGCGCACCGGATGTGCGCCCCGCCCTCGGCATGCGTGACCGAGCCGTCCGTCAGAGGTCGGC
>DASUVU010000153.1:0-3661 GCA_036378815.1 Agromyces sp.
TGCCGTTCTGCTGCGCCATGTAGACGGGGCCGATGTCGGTGACGGGGATGACGCCCGCGACGAGCGCCTGGGGCTCCGAGGAGCCCGCCGCGTCATCGGTTGCGTTGTCGGGCTCTGCCGACGGCTGGCCGCCGCATGCGACGAGCCCGACCGCGAGGAGAGCCGCGACGGCCCCAAGGGCCGGGCGGGTGAACGTTCTTGCCATGACTGCCTCCATTGCCAGTTGACGCTTTTCGGTGCTGAGTAGACGAAGTGATGCTGCTTCTGCGCTGGCGATGGTTTCACAACCGCCGCCTGCTGTCTAGACTGATCTTCGCACAATGCGTGCAGAATGTACGCTCTGCGGTACAAATTCGAAGGAGAATCTCAGTGCCAGTGAAGACCCGAGCGGCCATCATCCGACAGCAGCCGACCGATGGGTTCGAGGTCGTCGACATCGAACTCGACGACCCTCGCCAGGGCGAGATCCTCGTGAAGATGGTCGCCAGCGGACTCTGCCATTCCGACTACCACCTGCTCACCGGCGACAGCGTGCCGCACCACCTACCGATGGTCGGAGGCCACGAGGGCACGGGCGTCGTCGAGGCGGTGGGCCCGAACACGCCGGGCTGGGAGGTCGGCGAGAAGATCGTGTTCTCGTTCATCTCCAGCTGCGGCAAGTGCCGCTGGTGCGCCGAGGGCATGCAGAACCTCTGCGACCTCGGCGCCTACCTCATGCGCGGCAGCCGATTCGACGACCTCGACAGCTACCGGTTCACCCTGCCCGACGGCACCCCCGTCGGCCAGATGTGCGGGCTCGGCACCTTCGCGGAACGCACCGTCGTGTCGGTCGACTCCGCCGTGAAGCTGCCCGCCGACGCCGACCTCGACAAGACGTGGTTGCTCGGCTGCGGCGTCGGGACCGGCTGGGGTTCCGCGGTCTACCTCGCCGAGACGCGTCCCGGCGACGCCATCATCGTCATGGGTGTCGGCGGTGTCGGCGTGCATGCGGTGCAGGGTGCCAGGCACGCGGGCGCGACCACGATCATCGCCGTGGATCCCGTGGAGCTCAAGCGCACGAAGGCGCTCGAGGTGGGTGCCACGCACGCGTTCGCGACCATCGGCGAGGCGACCGAGTTCGCGAAGTCCATCACCAACGGCCAGGGCGCCGACAAGGCCATCGTGACGATCGGCGTGGTGTCGGGTCAGGATGTCGCGGACGCGTTCAACTCCATCCGCAAGGCCGGCACGGTGGTCGTGACCGGTATCACGCCCGAGAGCGAGCAGAGCATCCCGATCTCGCCGCTCGACCTCACCCGGTACCAGAAGCGCATCATGGGCGGCATCTACGGCGGCAGCAACCCGCGAGCCGACATTCCCCGCCAGTACGCGATGTATCGGGCGGGCCAGCTGAAGCTCGACGAGCTCATCTCGGCGACGTACGACCTCGACGACGTGAACCAGGGCTACGCCGACCTGCTCGCCGGTCGGAACGTGCGCGGCGGCATCCTCCACCGTTGAGCGGGTCGACGCCGGCCACCGGGAGGCGCCCGCCACGGGGCTCAGCGAGTGAACGCGCTGAGCCCCGTGATCGCCCGGCCGACGATGAGCGAGTTCATCTCGTGGGTGCCCTCGAACGTGTAGACGGCCTCCGCATCGCCGAAGAAGCGCGCGAGATCGGTCTCGACGCGCACGCCCTCGGCGCCGCCGATCTCCCGCCCGAGCGCGACGGTCTCGCGGGTGCGGTCGGCCGCCCAGGTCTTCGCGAGCGCGGCGTGCACCTCGGTGAGCTCGCCGCGCCGCTTGAGCTCGGTGAGGCGCACCGCGAGCGCGAGCGTCGCGGTCGCGTTGCCCAGCATTCGCGTCAGCTTCTCCTGGATGAGCTGGAATCCCGCGATCGGCCTCCCGAACTGCTCGCGAGCCAGCGCATACCGCAGCGCCGCCTCGTAGGCGCCGGTCTGGAGGCCGGCCGCGTTCCATCCGATCACGAAGCGCAACTGCGCGAGGATCGCCGACACGTCGCGGAACGAGTCGATGCGCTGCAGGCGCTGGGACTCGTCGACGCGCACGTCATCCAGCACGATGTCGGCGTTGCGAACCATGCGCGCCGCGATCTTCCCGCGGATCTCGGTGAGCGACACGCCCGGCGCCTCACGGGGCACGAGGAAGGCCTTCGCACGTCCGTCCGCGGCATCCTTCGCGATGACGAGGATCACGTCGGAGATCGCCGCATTGCCGATCCAGCGCTTGTGCCCGGTGATCCGCCATTGGTCGCCGTCACGGGTCGCCGTGGTCTCGAGGCCCTGCGCGATGTCGGACCCGTGGCCGGGCTCCGTGAGCGCGAAGCATCCGGTCAGATCGAAGCTCGCGATGCGCGGATCGAGGTCGGCCACCTGCTCGGGTGAACCGCCCTCGCGCACCACCGTGCGGAACATCCCGACCTGCCCGCCGTAGACGGTGCCGATCGACAGGTCGAAGCGCGCGAACTCGAAGTGCTTGAACCCGATGTAGAACGGGCTCGGGAGCCCGTCGTCGCCCAGCAGCGCCGGGTCGTCCTCGAGGCGCAGGGCGGCCAGTTCCCGGCGCAGGTGGGCGGGCGACTCGGCCGCCTCCCACCAGTCGGCGAGATGCGGTCTCGCGCGCTCCTCGAGCAGGGCCCGGAGCGAGCGGAGTTTCTCGCGCTCGACGTCGGTGAGCAGCTCGTCCCAGTGTCCGAGCAGGTCGGTGGGCGGCGCGGTGCTCATGCCAGCCCCAGCAATCCGGCGGCGTTGCGCTTCAGGATGAGCTCCCGCACCTCGTCGTCGTACTCCAGCAGCTCGAAGTCGCGCAGCCAGCGGTCGGGTGTCAGCGCGGGCAGGTCGGTGCCGAAGAGCACCTTGTGCTTCAGGTACGTGCGAGCGGCGCGCACCAGCGCGGGCGGGAAGTACTTCGCCGACCAGCCCGAGAGGTCGATCCAGACGTTGCCCTTGTGGGTCGCCACGGCGATCGCCTCGTCCTGCCAGGGCACGCTCGGGTGCGCCATCACGATCTGCAGTTCCGGATGCCGCGCCGCCACGTCGTCGAGCAGCATCGGGTTCGACAGCGAGAGCCGGAACCCCCACCCGCCCGGGAGCTGCGCCCCTGCGCCGGTCTGGCCGGTGTGCACGATGACGGGGAGGCCCAGCTCCTCGATCGCGGACCACAGGGGGATGTGCTCGGGCGCCGAGGGATCGAACGCCTGCACCGACGGGTGGAACTTGAAGCCCCGAGCCCCGAGGGCCGCCTGTCGCCGGGCCTCCTCGACGGCGGCCTCGCCCTGCAGCGGGTCGACGCTGCCGAACGGGATCAGCACGTCGCCGTTGCGGATGGCTCCCTCGATGAGCTCGTCGATGCTGTTCGGAGCGTGGTCGAGGTTCGTCGTGGCGTCGACGGTGAACACGACGGCGCCCATGCTGCGCTCGCGGTAGTACTCGGCCGTCTGGTCGACGGTGCGCGGCTCCTCCGAGCTCTTGAAGTACTTCGCGAGCGCCTCCGTGAGCGCCGATGGGGACGCGCGCCGCCCGGTGCTGTCGACCTGCACGTGGACGTGCACGTCGATCGCGGTGAGCGCGTCGAGGTCGAAGGCGGGACCGGCGGTCATCGTGCCGCCTCCGCCGGTTGTGCGAGCTCGCGGAGTGCCTCTTCCTTCACGCGTGCCAGCTCG